>NZ_CADBFF010000012.1:0-115237 GCF_902793885.1 uncultured Succiniclasticum sp. | reverse complement strand
GCACTGATGAACATCGTAACGATTTTCCTGTCCGTTGGTACCGGTTTAACCATGGAAGCTGAAAAGTTCCTGCGTTATCAGACCATCCTGATCATCTGCCTGGGTCTGGTTGCTTTCGCAGCCGGTACTGCACTGGGTTGTCTCTTTGGTCAGGTTATGAAGATTACCTCTGGTGGTAAAGTTAATCCGCTGATCGGTTCGGCCGGCGTATCTGCCGTTCCGATGGCTGCCCGTGTATCCCAGGTTGTTGGCCAGAAGGCTAATCCTTCCAACTTCCTGCTGATGCACGCTATGGGCCCCAACGTAGCAGGCGTTATCGGTACCGCTGTTGCAGCGGGCACCATGCTGGCTATGATCGGACCTGCCGGCAAATAATTAGCATTTCCGGCAAGTAGTCTTTAGTACCATAAGCCTGTTTCTGAATGTTCATATCGTTCATTCGGAACAGGCTTTTTTAAAGAGTTACCCTATAGCACGTAAAGGGTATTGACAAATTGTAATGTTTGTCAGGAAAAGACGTTCGTCTTTTTCAATGAAAATGGGTTTTCAAAAAATGTGGCAAAATTGTGTCATACATACTTTTAAAATTTGAAAAGTAGTGCTATAATATTGCCAAGAACCTTGAGAATTCCATAGTTGTATATTAAGCGTACGGAACACTGCCCGCTGCGTATTAGGCCGTACGCTCGATATAAATTTTAAAAGAGGAGGAGTTATATAATGGCTCAGTCCACAAAGTGTCTTATTCTGTTAGCCGTAATTGCCTTATTCTTCGTTACCGAAATTATTCCTCTGGCAGTTACCGCTATGGCTGGCTCTATCGCCTGCGGCCTGTTGGGATTTATCCCGGCAAAGCAGGTATTCAGCGGCCTGTCTAACTCCACCGTTGTTCTGTTCGCCGGCATGTTCGTTGTAGGCGCTTCCATGTTCTACACCGGCCTGGCTCAGAAAATCGGTGAAACCGTTGTTAGATTCACCGGTACTGGTGAAAACAGCCTGATGATTGGTATCATGCTGGTTGGCGCGGGGTTATCCTCCGTTCTGTCTAACACCGGTACTGCTGCCTGCTTACTGCCTGTAGTATTAGGCGTGTGCGCAGCAGCAAAGATCCCTGCTTCTACCGAATTAATGCCTCTGGCATTTGCCTGCGGCGTTGGCGGTATCATCACCCTGGTAGGTACGCCTCCTAACATCATCGCTTCCGGCGCTCTGGAACAGGCTGGCTATCGTGCATTCGGATTCTTTGAATTCGCAAAAATCGGTATCCCCCTGACCCTGGCTGCCCTGATTTACATGATGTTCATCGGCAAACACCTGTTACCGAAACGGGAACTGGATGCCAATCAGGAAATCGAGCAGGAAGTAGAAGCTAACGAAACTTCTTCCAGCAAGATGGTAGTTTCCGGCGTTATCCTGTTAGCCGTAGTTCTGACCATGGCTCTGGGTATCAAAGGTGTTACCCTGGAAATGGCTGCCATCACCGGCGCTATCGTTGCCGTACTGACCGGCTGCTTAACAGAAAAACAGGCTTATGCCTCCATCGACTGGGTAACCATTTTCCTGTTCGCTGGCATGATGCCCGTATCCTCTGCTATGAGCAAAACCGGCGCTGGCAAAGTTATCGCTGAATGGGCAGTTGGCATGATGGGCGGTACTCCGTCTCCGCTGATTGTTACTGCTGTGTTGTTCATCCTGTCCTGCGGTCTGACCCAGTTCATGTCCAACACTGCATCCGCAGCTCTGCTGTGCCCCATCGGCATCGCAATTTCCAAACAGCTGGGCGCTGATCCGGCAGCCGTTCTGATGGCTATCGCCGTTGCAGCATCCTGCGCATTTGCTACTCCTGTAGGTACGCCTCCTAACACCCTGGTATTAGGCCCTGGCAAATTTACCTTCATGGACTATGTAAAATGCGGTACTGGTCTGGTAATCGTATGCTTCGTAATCTCCCTGATTTTGATTCCTATGTTCTGGCCTTTCTTCCCCGGCAAATAATTATCTGGGAATATTTGTTAGTTACATAGTAATTTAATCAAAAGCGGACAGGCCCGGCAAGCCGGGTCTG
Source organism: uncultured Succiniclasticum sp. (assembly GCF_902793885.1). NCBI lineage: Bacteria > Bacillati > Bacillota > Negativicutes > Acidaminococcales > Acidaminococcaceae > Succiniclasticum > uncultured Succiniclasticum sp. Next base: position 113,172 of record NZ_CADBFF010000012.1, on the reverse strand, counting down.
TCCAATCAGTATTTTTATTTTTGTTCCCTGCCGGTTAGGGCGGTGTTCCGGATCTCTCCGGAGCCGGCTCGGACATAATTTTTAAGAAAATACTGAAGAAAAGCTTGTCAAATTGTAAAAAATAAGCTATAATAGCCAAGTGAGTTGCCCTTGCGGCAATGAAACGGAGTGGTACTCAAGCTGGCTGAAGAGGACGGTTTGCTAAATCGTTAGGGGTCGCAAGGCTCGCCCGAGTTCGAATCTCGGCCACTCCGCCATATTTCTGGCATACAAGCATCTGGTGAAAATACCGGATGCTTATTTTTTTGCCAAATAAAGAACAATTACAGCAAGCTGTGATATAATAATATTTAATAATGTTAATGATGCAGATAATCTATGTTGTTATGGAGCTGAATTACCCGGAACCCTGGGAGAAAGGAAAAATCCAATCACATTTTGCTGATTGAATTACACAGAACGCCATGAGCACATATCTTTCTTTTAACAGCGATGCGAACAAATATCCCTCTCGTCGCAGTGTTGTATACGGAAAAAACGGCATGGTCTGTACATCGCAGACACTGGCGGCCCAGGCCGGCCTTGACATTTTGAAAAGTGGAGGCAATGCCATTGATGCAGCCATTGCCACGGCTATCAGCCTGACGTTATTGGAGCCGCCCAGCAACGGCATTGGCAGTGATTTGTTTGCGCTGATCTGGTACAAAGGAAAGCTGTACGGATTGAATGGCAGTGGCCCGGCGCCGCTTGCACTCACCAGAGAAAAGGTACTGGCGAAGCTTGGCATGGAGGCGAGAGCAACGGGGCATTATTCAGACGGCGGCCAAATCCTGGACCTGTCTGTCTCTGACATGCCGGATCATGGTTGGGAGACGGTGACCGTCCCCGGAGCGCCTGCTTCCTGGAAAGCGCTCCACGAACGGTTTGGCGTTGCCGATTTTGCTTCACTGTTTGATGCGGCGATCCGCTACGCGGAAGAGGGGTTTCCTCTGCAACCGATCTGCAGCAGGATATGGAAGAAAAATGTGCCCAAGGTTGCCGGACTGAAAGACGAAACGATGTATCAACCGATGTTGGATACGTTTTTCAATCGCAAAAAACTGGAATCCGGAGAGGTAGTAAGGCTTCCGGAAATGGGAGCGACGCTGCGCAACCTTGCGGAAAGCAAATGTGACAGTTTCTATAAAGGAGATATTGCCCGGGAGATACTCCGCTTTGCCGATGCAACGGGCGGTTATCTTACGGAAGCAGATTTACAAAACTACAAACCGGAATGGGTAGAACCGCTTCGGTTGCATTACCGCGGCTATGAGGTGTGTGAGATTCCGCCTAACGGACATGGCCTGGTGGTTCTGATGACACTGAATATTCTGCAGCAGTTATCTCTTGGGAAGAAGGAAGATTCGGAAACCGTTCATAAACAGCTGGAAGCCATGAAGATCGGGTTCACTGACGGTAAGATGTACATTGCGGATCCCCGTTACATGAAGGCCAGTGTGGAATATTTCCTCAGTGAGGAATACGGTAAAAAACGGGCGGCGGAAATTGGCCATCAAGCACAGCTTCCCAGACCGGTAGATCTGAACTGTGGCGGCACGGTCTATCTCTGCACGGCTGACCGGGAAGGTAACATGGTGTCGCTGATCCAGAGTCATTTTAATAACTTTGGCTCCAAATTAGCCGTGCCGGGGACAGGCATCCTGCTAAATAACAGAGGAAAGAATTTCAGTCTGAACCCGGAAATGGATAACTGTCTGGCCCCGGGAAAGAAGCCGTACCATACCATTATTCCCGGCTTTTTGCTGAAGGACGGAGAGGCCGTTGGCCCCTTTGGCGTCATGGGCGCGTTCATGCAGCCTCAGGGACAGGTCCAGGTGGTCAATAACCTGATCGATTTCGGGTTAAATCCCCAGGAAGCGCTGGATGCGCCCCGGTGGCAGTGGACCGGCGGGAAAACCGTGGAAGTGGAAGCAAATTATGACAGGAAGATAGTAGAAGACCTGAAACAGCGGGGACATGATATTAAGGTTATGGAAGATTTCACCTCCTTTGGCAGGGGGCAGATGATTATACGTCAGTCCGACGGTGTTTACGCGGCTGCTACCGAGCCACGTGCCGATGGAGTTGTTGCCGCCTGGTAGGGTGCTGTGGTATAATATAAGATAATATGTAATTCAAAACAGGAGATTCGCATGTTTATTGATAAAGCAAGGATTTATGTGGAAGCAGGCAACGGCGGCGACGGCATGAGCAGTTTTCGCCGTGAGAAGTTTGTGGAAAGAGGTGGCCCCAATGGCGGCAACGGCGGCCGGGGGGGCAACGTGATCTTACGGGCCGATAACAGCCTGAACACCCTGATTGATTTCAGGTACAAGCGGAAATTCATCGCAAAACGTGGCGATAAAGGCGGCATTTCCAACATGACCGGGCACCGGGGAGAAGATGTGATTATCAAGGTCCCCCTGGGTACGGTTGTGCGGGATGACGAAACGAATATCATGATCGCGGACCTGACGGAAGACGGCCAGGAGTTTGTGGCTGCAAAAGGCGGCCGGGGCGGCAAGGGAAATGCCTGCTACGCCACCAGTACCAAACGGGCTCCGACCTTTGCGGAAAAAGGAGAACCGGGAACCAAAGGATGGCTGCGGCTGGAGCTGAAGCTGCTGGCGGATGTGGGGCTGGTGGGTTATCCCAGCGTGGGAAAATCCAGCATCATCTCACGGGTCAGTGCGGCCAGACCGGAAATCGCGGCCTATCATTTTACCACGCTGACTCCGGTTTTGGGGGTTGTCCGTTTAAGCGAGGAGCAGAGCTTTGTGCTGGCGGACATTCCCGGGCTGATTGAAGGCGCCGCGGAAGGCGTGGGTCTGGGTCATGATTTCCTGCGTCACATTGAACGGACCAAGGTGCTGCTTCATGTGGTGGATGTTTCCGGCTGCGAGGGCCGGGACCCCATTGAGGACTTTGAGAAAATCAATCACGAGCTGGAGGCTTACAGCGCTAAACTGGCCCGCCGTAAGCAGCTGGTAGTGGCCAACAAGATGGACCTGCCGGACAGTGAAGATAATTTTGTTCTGTTAAAAGAATATGTTGAGGCAAAAGGCTATGAGATCATGCCGGTTTCCGCAGCTACAGGCGAGGGCCTGCAGGATTTGATGTGGAAAGCCTGGGAGATGTCCCGGCAGTATGTGGCGGAGCCGGAAGAAGAAATCGGAGTCATCGACGAGGGAGACCCGGACAGCTTTGAAATTATCCGGGGTGCCGAGGATGCGGATTTTGAAGTAAAAGGCAAGAACATCGAGCGCCTGGTAGCCATGACGAATTTTGATAATGAGGAAGCACTGTACCGTTTCCAGCTGATCTGGAAACGCCTGAAGATTGAAGAAGCGCTGTTGGAAGCCGGCATTCAGGAAGGGCAGACGGTACGCATTCTGGACATGGTGTTCAATTATCAGAAGAGTAAGTGGGCTGACAAAAAATAAGAACGATTTGCTTACTCTGTAGTTTATGAGCGTCCGCTTGCTGTGACATCGAGACGGGTTACGCAGAAATGCCGGTATCCCGTTCTCCATAATTCGTCTAAACGAGACCTTGGACGAGGGGAAGTGTATCTAATGATTCGTAACCGCAAAGATCTGGCAAAAGTAAAACGAATTGTTGTGAAGGTGGGTACCAGTACCATCACCTATCCTAACTGCAGCCGCAACTTCACCCGGATGGATCACCTGTGCCGGGAACTGGCGGATCTGCACAACCAGGGGCTGGAAGTGATTCTGGTGACCAGCGGCGCCGTAGCGGTTGGGTCGGAACGGCTGGGGCTGAAGGAAAAGCCAAAGACCATTCCGGGAAAACAGGCGGCGGCAGCGGTTGGACAGGGGATTCTGATGAATACCTATGAAAAGCTGTTTGCCGAATACGGACAGATCGTGGCCCAGGTGCTGCTGACCCGCACGGAAGTGCTGGATCGGCACCGCTATACCAATTCCCGTAATACCTTTATGGAATTATTGAAGCAGGGGGTCATTCCCATTGTCAACGAGAATGACGTGGTGGCCCTGGATGACCTGAAGATCGGCGACAACGACAATATGTCTGCGCTGGTGGCAGGTATCGTGGATGCGGACCTGGACATTCTGCTCAGTGATATAGACGGGCTGTACACAGCCAACCCCAAAACCCATCCGGATGCAAAGCTTGTGTACGAAGTACGGGAAATTACACCGGAAGTGGAAGCCAGTGCCGGAGCTGCCGGCAGCGGATTTGGCACCGGCGGCATGTTTACCAAGATTCAGGCGGCAAAAGCGGCAACCAGTTCCGGTATCAGCATGATCATTGCATCGGGTACGGAACCCAACGCCATCACACGGATCCTGCAGGGAGAACAGCTGGGAACCTTATTTATTTCCCGGGAAAACCGGCTGCAGTTCCGCAAACGCTGGCTGGCCTTCGGCTCCCGCATTGAAGGTTCCCTTCTGGTTGACATCGGCTGCGCGAAAGCCATCCGCCGTCCGGGAGGCAGCAGTATCCTGCCTGCCGGCATCACCGCTGTTACCGGTGAGTTTGAAGCCGGACACACGGTAAGCGTCCGGGATGAAGCAGGAAATGAGCTGGCCCGGGGCCTGAGTCATTACTCATCCCAGGAGCTGGAAAAGATCAAAGGCCATAAGAGCAGCGAGATCGTAAGCATTTTAGGGGAAAAGACCTATGATGAAGTGATTCACCGGGACGATCTGGTAATTCTTTGATGTATCGGGCAGGTGGCCGTCTGCAATTGGGACGGCAGTCGTCAGATAAAGTTAATGGAAGATAATAATTATTATAGAAAACCAATATAATGACTGACCTGTAAGTTTTGAAAAGAAGGTGCGAAGATGACAATACGGGAACAGGCGATGGAAGCTGCGGCAGCGGCAAGAAAACTGGCTGCGGTTTCGCCGGCAATCAAAAACAAAGCCCTGGAAGCCATGGCTGATGCGTTGCTGGCGGAACAGGAAGGGATTCTGGCGGCCAATGCAAAGGATATGGAAGCCGGCAAAGCGAAAAATATGAAAGCTTCCCTGCTGGACCGGTTGCTGCTGACCTCCGTCCGACTGGCGGATATGGCCGACGGGTTGCGGCAGGTGGCTGCCTTGAAAGATCCGGTAGGGGAAATTATTGGCGGCAGCACACTGGCCAATGGGCTGACTGTGACAAAAATCCGTGTACCGCTGGGAGTCATCGGCATCATTTATGAAGCCCGTCCCAACGTGACGGCGGATGCTATTGGGCTGTGCCTGAAGAGCGGTAATGCGGTCATCCTGAAAGGCGGCAGCGAAGCGATCCATTCTAACACAAAAATTGCTGCGGTGCTGCGGGCCGCTGCAGAAGAGGCCGGTATTCCCACAGGAAGCATCCAGTTCATCACCAGTACGGACCATGCGGCGGTGCAGGAGCTGATCACCCTGAACGGGCTGGTGGACGTGGTGATCCCCCGGGGCAGCGGCCGTCTGATCCAGGCCGTGGTAGGCAACGCCAGTGTGCCGGTCATTGAAACCGGCGTAGGTGTCTGCCACACCTTTGTGGATGCCGGTGCGGATTATGGGATGGCAGAGGCCATCATCATCAATGCCAAAACCCAGCGCCCCGGCGTGTGCAACGCCATGGAAACCCTGCTGGTGCATAAAGGTGCGGTGCAGGAGTTCCTGCCCCATATGTTGCAGGCACTAAAAGAAAAAGGCGTGCAGATCATAGGCGATGAAACGGTCTGCGCGATGGATAAGGAAGCCCTGCCTGCTACGGAAGAAGACTGGGCAACAGAGTACGGCGACCTGCGTCTTTCTGTTAAAGTGGTAGAGAATACAGATGAGGCGATAGAACATATTAACAGGTATGGCACAAAGCACAGTGAGTGCATCGTGACCCGCAACTTTGCCAATGCCAGAAAATTCCAGCAGATGGTGGATGCCGCCTGTGTATACGCCAATGCGTCCACCCGCTTTACGGACGGATTCCAGTTTGGCTTCGGGGCGGAGATCGGTATCAGCACACAGAAATTACATGCCCGGGGTCCCATGGCCCTGCCGGAATTAACCACCTACAAATATTTAATCAGTGGAGACGGACAGGTTAGACCATGATACCAATTCGGTTAGAAAAACAGAAAAATATTCGTGACCTGGGGGACACTGTGACCCTGGATGGACGCGTCATACGGCGGAACAAACTGATTCGCAGCGGCCGCTTAAGCGAGCTCAGCGATGCCGATATCATGTATCTGCTGGGAATCTGCCGGGTCCGTACGGTTGTGGATCTGCGGAGTGCCAAAGAAAGTGACGAACGCCCGGATCCCCCTTGGGGAGTTGCCGCTTATTCCCGTATTTCCCTGTTGAGCGACGACCAGATGGGCTTTGGGTCGTTTGCCGGTTCGCCACAGATCAAGATCAGCGTACTGGATGCGCTGATTAATATGACCAGCGGGCCGGTTTATACGCCGCAGCAGTATCTGCAGGATATCTACCGCAAATTTATCACATCGAAGCAGGCCCAGAACGCCACACGCCGCTTTTTTGAGCTGCTGCTGTCCATGAAGGGCGGTGCGCTGCTGTATCACTGCAACGGCGGCAAGGATCGCACCGGTATCATCACCGCGTTTCTGCTGACAGCCCTGAATGTATCCTGGGATATCATTGCGGCGGATTACATGGAGACCAATAAAGTGGTGGAGCCCTGGCTGGAGAGGAAACTGGAGAACCTGCCGGACAGATATCAGAATAAACAGGCAAGGGCAGTGCTGCGCATGATGTACCTGGCAGACGCCGACTGCCTTCAGACGGCCCGGGAGGAAATGTGCAGTCTGGGAGGTACGCCTCTGGGATATTTGAAACAGGTGATCGGGATCACCGACGAAACCCTGGAGGAATTGCAAAGCCGCCTGCTGCGATAAGAATTATGGATTTTTGCAGTTCCCAACATAAAAATGTCACAATTCATTGTTACAATAAAACCGTAAAGAACCAGCAAAGCATGCATTGTTGTAATGATACAGGAAAATGCGGTACGGGAGTGTGGTCAGCATGTTGAAATTTTTAAAAAATAATCTCTATGCCCTTGTGTTTTTGGCAATTCTTCTCGGAGCCTGTTTCGGGGGCTACAAATATTACAAGAGCCAGAAAGCCACGAAAACGGAAACGGTAAAAACGGTTTCCGTGGAATACGGGAACCTGCAGAAAGGCGTTTCTGCTACCGGCAGCCTCAGCGCGCTGGATAATGTGGATATCAGCTCCAAGATTACAGGTCGTATCGTAGAGGTACTGGTAGCGGAAAACGACCACGTCACCGCCGGACAGCTGTTGCTGCGGCTAGATGATTCGTCCCTGAAAGCGACGGAAGAGCAGCGGGAAGCTACGCTGAATGAAGCCACGCTGACCATGAACCGTTATTCGGCGCTGTTGAGTAAAGGCGCTATCTCGCAGCAGCAATATGATACGGCCCTGATGAACTACAGGGTTGCCAAGGCTGCCCATGAGCAGGCGGTTTCCAACACCAATGATACCTATATCTATTCGCCGATTGACGGCTATGTCATCGGCAAACCTACCCCTGTAGGCCAGACCATCAGCTCCGGTATCAGTTCGCCTCAGGTCATCATGTCCATCGCCAACCTGGACAAGATGCAGATCGAAACCCTGGTGGACGAATCGGATATCGGGCAGATCAAGGTAGGCCAGAAGGTTGAGTTCACGGTAGATTCCTATCCGGAAGAGACCTTTGAAGGTACGGTGCGGCTGATTTCCCGCAGCGCTACTACCACCAACAACGTAGTTTACTATAAAGTGTATGTAGATGTTGCCAATTCCAAAAACAAACTGTTCCCCACCATGACGGCCCGGGCCAGCATTATCATTCATGAGGCCGGCGACGTGCTGATGGTTCCCCAGAACTGCATCTTCTATGACGGCGGCCGTAAGTATGTGAAGAAGTACGACCCCCAGACCAAACAGGAAACGGAAATTGATGTGGAAGTGGGCATGGCCGGCGACGACAACATTGCCGTCAAGAGCGATCAGCTGCGTCAGGGCGACAAGGTGATGGTAAAAACGCTGAAAGCAAAACAGACTAATAACAACAGACGGAGCCCGATGCCGGGCGGTCCGCACTAAAGAACAAGCCTTAAAGTGAGTGTTGCACTGAATGCAGCAGCTGCTAAGCAGTCGAAACCGGCTCGCTTTTACGGCATGCCGGTTCCACAGAAACGGCACAGGAAATGAGGGATTAGCATGGCAGATGTCATTGTACTGGAAGATATTGTGAAACAGTTTACCATGGGCGATACCATTCTGCAGGCGCTGGACCATGTGAACTTCAGCGTGGAAGAAGGGGATTTTGTGGCCATCATGGGACCTTCCGGCAGCGGCAAATCCACCATGATGAATATTCTGGGCTGCCTGGACCGTCCCACTTCCGGAAAGTATTATCTGGATGGGAAAGAAGTGGCGGGACTGAGCGACGACGAGCTGGCCCGCACCCGGAACGCCAAAATCGGGTTTGTATTTCAGAATTTTAATCTGCTTTCCAAGATTTCGGCCCAGCAGAATGTGGCGCTGCCTCTTGTGTATGCAGGCGTGTCGGAAGAAGAACGCATGGAGCGGGCCCGGATTGCCCTGCGGGATGTAGGACTGGAGGACCGTCTGGACCATAAGCCAAACGAACTGTCCGGCGGGCAGCGGCAGCGGGTGGCCATCGCCCGGGCGCTGATCAACAACCCGGCCATCGTGATGGCAGACGAACCTACCGGTAACCTGGATACCAAGTCCAGTTATGAAATTATGGATATTTTTAAAAAGCTGAATGCCATGGGTAAAACCATTGTCATGGTTACCCATGAGCCGGATATCGGGCAGCAGACCAAACGCATCCTGGTCATGCGGGACGGTCACCTGAACAGTGACGAAAGGCTGGTACACGATTATGTTCAATGAGTCGATCAAGATGGCCATTGACGGCATGATATCCAACAAGCTGCGCACGCTGCTGACACTGCTGGGTATCATCATCGGCGTGGGCGCCGTGATTGCCATGGTCAGCCTGGGCTTTGGGGTCAAGGAACAGATCAAAGATAATATTTCCCGTCTGGGCAGCAACCTGCTTATCGTCCAGTCCGGGGGCCGCACGGCTACCGGGGCCCGCATCCAGGCCGGCAGCGGGGCGCGTCTGACCGATGACGACGCCAAAGCCATTGAGAAGAATATTGATGGAATCAAATATGTAGCGCCTATGGTCTCCCGCGGTTACCAGCTGGTAGTGGGCAATCAGAACTGGACGACCAACGTGCAGGGCTCTACCCCTAACATTATTGATATCCGTGACTATACGGTAGAAGAAGGCCGTAACATAAACGACCATGACATGGCAGGCAAGGACCGGGTCTGCGTCATTGGCAAGACCATTGTGGACAACCTGTTCCCGGACGGGGATCCTATCGGCAAGACCATCCGCATCAACAAGGCGCCTTTCAAGGTGGTGGGCGTACTGGGCGCCAAAGGGCAGTCTTCCGGCGGCCAGGACCAGGATGATGTGGTCTTTGTGCCTCTGACCACGGCCATGAACCGTATGATGGGTATTACATACGTGAATAACATCACCATACAGGCGATGAATGAAAATGTTATTGACAGTGTGCAGGCAGAAGTGGAGCATCTGCTCCGCATCCGTCACCGGATTAAAAATTCGGACGATGACGATTTTTCCGTGCGTAACCTGGCGGCGCTGATGGACACCATGATGAGCACGGCCAACACCATTACCATGTTGCTGGGCTGCATTGCGGCCATCAGTCTGCTGGTAGGCGGCATCGGCATCATGAACATCATGCTGGTATCCGTAACGGAACGTACCCGGGAAATCGGGATCCGGAAAGCACTGGGCGCAACGTACAATAATATTCTGCTCCAGTTCCTGATCGAATCGGCCGTTATCGGTATCATCGGGGGCTTCTTAGGTGTGCTGCTGGGTATCGGCGCATCCTATGCCATCAGCACCTTTGCAGAGTGGAAAACTGTCATCTCGGTTCCGATCATCATCATTTCCGTGGTATTCTCTGTGGGTATCGGCGTATTCTTCGGTATCTATCCGGCACGCAAAGCCGCGCTGCTGGATCCCATCGAAGCGTTGCGGTATGAATAAAAAGGAGATTTACTTTCGGCCGGCAGCAGTCGGTGGGGTTTGTACAGGTGCAGGCGATACGGTCGTGAATTGAGGAAATGCAATATGCAGGATGAGCGGAGCACAATGCAAAAAATGGAAGATTTTTCGCAGGCCTTCTCGGAGTTTCTGAGAAGGCCTAAAACCATTTTTGATATGAAAGACCGGTTCCGCCTGCTTGTGCTTCTGATTGCTGTCATTGCGGTTTTGGAATTCATAATCTATCGCATAAAAAACGGCTGACGGATTTTCCGGCAGTTGCGCAGGATGGGAACAGGAAAGCGCAGCCGCATTGCGTTTTGTATCTCTGGCTACTATGATTATAAAATGTGAAATAAGCGGGGAATTATGTTTCCTTTTATTTACAAATGCAGGGATAGATTGCTATAATATAATGTAATACTTTAAGGAAACGCTGAAGTAACAGCGCAAACCGATTCAGCAGTACAAAAACAGGGAGGCAGGGCCATGGAACGGCTGGCGATCATGGGTGGGACCTTTGACCCGATCCATATGGGACATCTGCGCATGGCGCATGCGGTGCAACGGCAGCTGGAATTTGACAAAGTGGTGTTTTTGCCGGCTTACATTCCTCCCCATAAGCAGAAACGGTCGGACTTTGCGTCCTGGCAGGACCGGCTGGCCATGGTGAAACTGGCAATCCAAGAGTATGAAGACTTTGTGGTCAGCAGTCTGGAATTTGACCGGGGCGGCCTGTCCTATACCTACGATACCGTAAATGTTATGCAGGAAATGTGGCCGGACGCGGACATCTATCTCATCATCGGGGAAGATTCCCTGACCCAGCTTTACACCTGGTATCGGGTGCAGGATCTGTTGCGTCTGGTGTATTTTGCGGCGGCGGAACGCCCGGGCTATGAAGGAGAAGCCGGTGTAGAAAGGCTGACCAAGGCCTACGGATCCTGGGCCGCAGAAAAAATCATCCATGTGGAGGTTCCGGAAACGGCCATTTCGTCTACCGAGATACGAAAACGGCTGCGGGACGGAAAACCCATACGGGGCATGGCGCCCCTTGCTGTGGAACGGTATATTTTTGAACATGGGTTGTACCGGGCAGAAACATTAAAATTGTAAGAGTACCTTTTACTATAGAAAAGGAGAGAAGAACTCAGCAATGACCATAGAGGAAATGCGAGCTTTGCTGCAGCAGAGCCTGAAACCAAAACGCTATGAACATTCGGTGCGCGTATATGAAACGGCATTGAAAATGGCAGAGCATTACCATGCAGATGTAAAAAAGGTGGCCGTAGCGGCGCTGATTCATGACTGCGGACGCCAGGTCCCCAAAGAGACCAGTGTGGCGAAAGCGAAAGACCTGGGACTGCCGGTTGATTCGGTAGAGGAAGCCCAGCCGATTTTACTGCATGCCAAGCTGGGCGTTTATTTCGCAGTGCGGAAATACGGCATCAGCCCGGATGATACGGAAGTGCTGGATGCCATCCGGTATCATTCTACGGGGAAGGCGGACATGACGGAAACCGCTAAAATTGTATTTCTGGCAGATTTGATTGAACCGGGCCGGGATTTTGAAGGCGTGGAAGCGTTGCGGGAAGCATCCTTTCAAGATCTGGACAGAGGCATGTTTTTGTCATACGAAAACACTATCCGGTATCTGCTGGAGGACGGTCTGCTGATTCATCCTGACGCCATTGCCGGGTATAACCAGCTGGCGGCAAAATACAGGACAGAACAGGCTAAAAAGCAAAAGAAAAAATAAGGAGACGCTGATGAATCAGTGTTTCCTTAAGATAAATGACGTGCAACGTTACGTTCCCATCATGGAACAGACCGGTTGTGCCAGCGTTTCCGGGAAGGAAGCGCAATTTTAATCGCAATTATAAATAATACTAAAAAAGAGGAACTAAATGGATTCGGAAAACAAGAACGGTAACAATACGGAACATGACAACAGGCATTATCATCCGTCCAAACGGCGCAGGATGCGCTGGGGGCGGCTGTTTCTGCTGCTGATCATACTGGCGGTGCTGCTGACCTCGGTCTTCTGGGGTTCTGTGTGGGTGTACACGAACATCATCAATGCACCGGAAAAGAAAGTGGTGGCGGCAGATCCGGCTATAGAAAAAGATGAAAAGCTGAACCAGCGCATCAATGTGCTGCTGCTTGGGATTGACGACGGGGACAGCGAAGCGGATAAAAGCGAACCCAAGCGGACAGATGCCATGATCGTGGCCAGCTTCGACCCGAAAGACCACAAAATCTCGCTGATTTCCCTGCCCCGGGATACCATGGTGATCCTGCCGGGTCATACCCAGTATGAAAAACTGAACTCAGCCTATACGTATGGCGGGGTGGCCATGGCCAAGCAGACTATCGCCAATTTGCTGCGCATCCCGATTCATTATTATGCGCTGGCCAACTGGCAGGGATTCATTGAAATCATCAACCTGATCGGCGGCGTGGACCTGTACGTTGACAAGGACATGCGGTATGAAGACCCGTATGCAAATCTGAAAATTGATATCAAACACGGCTACCAGCACCTGGACGGGGAAAAGAGCGGCCAGTATGTGCGCTTCCGTTCTGACGAGCTGGGGGATATCGGCCGTGTACAGCGCCAGCAGAAATTCCTGAAAGCACTGGGTCTGCAGATGTTTTCCATTGAGAATATAACCAAAATACCCAAGCTGCTTTCTACTGCCAAACAATATATTGAAACGGATATGGACACGGTCACCATGCTGAAGGCGGCCCGCAGCTTTAATATCATGTCGGACAACAATATCCGTTCCGGCATGCTGTACGGTAACTTCTACGACTCTCCTTCCAGCGGTATCAGCTACTGGAGGGCCAACCGGGCCGATATTGAAAAATCCCTGAAAGAGGTTGATATTCCTTTTATGACAATGAGCGGAGGACCCGGTGACGGCGACCCGGTAGAAGGCGTGGATGCGCTGGGTGAGGGAAGCAACAGCGATTCCCGGAGAAGCGCGGCTGCCGCTGCTGCCAGACGGTCTTCTTCCGATACGAAGAAAAAAGCAGCTGAGGTCCGCCGGTCCGAATCGGAAAAGAGGACGACGTCACAGCAGAAGAGCAGTAGTTCGTCCGGCTCTTCTTCCTCAGTATCCGGTTCGTCTAAGTCTTCCTCTACCGTATTCAGTACGCCGAAGCCATCGGTGAGCAGCGCGCCGAAACCGGCTCCGAAGAAAAACGCGCCCCCGGTCATCCGTAAACCGGTGGTCAGCAACAGGCCCCAGCCGGCGCCGAAGAACTGAGCCGGGACGGATGAGAACGGTGCGGTAACAGGCAGGAGCATTTTGAGATGTGTACCCCGTGCGTCACGGCTGACGTACATATATTATATAGAAGAAATCTGATTAAAATAGAAATGAAACGTAAGCGGAGGTAGACTGTATGACCATGCAGCCAAGAGAACTGGCAGAGAAGATTGCAACGATTGCAGACGATAAAAAAGGAAAAGACATTTTACTGCTGAACATGGAAGGCATATCCTATATGACAGATTACTTTGTCATCGCCAGCGCGTCCAACACCACGCTGGTGCGGGCCATTGCCGATGCCATTGAGGATAAGCTGGCGGAACAGGAAGTGTTCTGCAGCCACAAGGAAGGTTATAACGAAGGCCGCTGGGTGCTGATGGATTTCGGCGACGCGGTGGTGCATATATTCCTGGAAGAAGAACGGGATTTCTATAATCTGGAACAGCTGTGGGCCGATGCTCCCAGCGAAGCCTTCGAGGGGACCGATGATGGACAATAACCTGCAGTACAAAGCTGGCGACGTGGTCACTCTGAAGGTGGTCCGGGTCTCCGAAATGGGAGCCTTTCTGGACGCGGGCACCGGTGACACTTCGGACGACATCCTGCTGCACAAACTGCAGCAGACAACCCCGGTGAAAGTGGGGGACGAAGTGCGGGTGTACCTGTATCTGGACCCCCATAAGCGCCTCACCGCCAGCATGAAGCTGCCCAAGATGAAAGAAGGACAGCTGGGTTACGCGAAAGTCATCAGCGTGACCCGGGACGGCGGCTTTGTGGACATTGGGGCGGAACGGGGCGTGTTCCTCCCTTATACGGAAATGCTGGGCAGGGTGAACCCCAACCAGAAAATCTGGATCAAGCTGTACCGGGACAAAAGCGGCCGGCCTGCCGTGACCATGAAGGTGGACAAGGACCTGGCCAAAGCGGCGAAACCCATTGGGGAAGAGGCCAAAGTAGGGGATACCGTAACCGGGACGATTTATAATATTACAAAAGAAGGATTTTTCATTTTTACCAATGACCGTCACATTGCCTTCCTGCACCGGAGCGAGGCGGACCCCAAACGCTATCTGGCTTACGGGGAACAGGTCACGGCCCGTATCACCTTTATCCGGGAAGACGGCCATGTGGATGTGTCCCTGCGCAAGCAGAAGGAAAACGCCATGGTGGACGATGCGCAGATGCTTTTGGAAACGCTGCAGTCCCGGAACGGGCGCATGCCTTACTGTGACGATACGCCTACGGAGATCATCAAAACGAAATTCGGTATTTCCAAAGCTGCCTTTAAGCGTGCCCTGGGCCGTCTGATGAAAGAAGGCAAGGTGTACCAGGAGGATGGTTGGACGATTCTAAAATAAAAATGTACAACCGTCATGGGCAACCTTCCCTCCCCTGCTTTGCTACGGCGGCATCCTGCAAGCAGTCGCCGCCTAAAGCGCAGCGATGGGGCAAACCTTTCCAGGTTGTCCATGACGGTTTGCAAACGTGCTTTCAATTTAGACACCAATAATTGGAGGTTATCATTATGAAAAAATCTTCCATTATCCGTACCGCAGCTTCCGCTGCACTTTGTCTGTCACTGACTACCGGCGCCGTGATGCCGAAGCAGGCCTTGGCCTGGGACTGGTTGTCTGCCGGGCTGGCCCTGTTCCAGGTAGGCGCGGAGTATGCTTACCTCAATAAACAGGTGAGCTATCTGGACAACAAGGGCCGAGACGAATACATGGGCCAGATCAAAGACAAGTACGGCGTCAACACAGACCCTACGGCCAATGCCATGCTGGCCCGGATTATGACCCGCCTGTCCGACGCTGTGGCACTGACCGATGATTCCATCGTAAAAAAACCTTACAATTATTTCGTCAACAACGATAAATCCTTCAACGCGTTCTGTACGTTGGGCCACAACATGAGCGTCAACATTGGCGCGTTCGATAAATTAAATTACAATGAAGACGAGCTGGCTTTTGTCATTGCCCACGAAATGGGCCACGGTCAGAAGAACCACCCTGCCGCCGGTGTAAAGCGGGCGCTGCCCCTTTCGATCCTTGGCGCGCTGTATGCCAGCCAGAACCGGAACTCCGCCTCGTCCGTCGGTGCGGCATTAGTTACAACAATCGGTACGGCAAAGTGGGTGACCAAACCCATGGAAAGTCAGGCGGACAAGCTGGCCTTTGACTATGCCGTGGCGGCCGGATACAACGTGGGCGCCGGCGCGGCCCTGTGGCAGCACATCCTGGAACAGAACGGCAGCAAGTCCAGCGGTTTTGCGGAACTGTTCAACGACCATCCCACCAGTGTGAGCCGACGCGACAATTACAATAAGAAGATTACAGAGTGGAGCAAAAACCAGGTAACTGTTAATAAAGAAACCGGGCTGATCACGGTAGCAGGTAAGCCCTTCTACACACCGGCTAAGACTACGAATATGAGCCCTCAGGAGCAGGCCTTCCTGATTGCCGGGAACCTGTCCGCAGTGTTCCACGACGGCGGGCAGCACGATGCGGTGTGGACCAACAGTGAAAATACATTGTTAGTAGGCGAACAACCTGTCATGAGTTTTGATGGCGTGGCGGATGCGGACGCGGTTGAAAAGAGGTTGCGGGATATTTTGAGCAGCAGCAATGTAAGGACTGTGGTTACCGAAGAAATAAAAGATGACAATAATTCCAAACGAAGTACTGCTAAAGCCGAAGCAAAACAGAAACAGGAATCAACTGCGGAAACAAAGCCAATGACCATGCGACAGAAACTGGAAGCCTATAAAGCACAGCAGAAGTAAGATGTGAGGGTAATTATGATGGACTGCTTGTATTCCTTGGAGCACGTCACAGAACAAACAGCCTAAAATTCAGAGAAACACTTTAAGTTATTTGCAGATATTACAGACTCCCGATGATTCCCCATACCCGTCAGCAATGGCGGGTATTTTATTTTGGCTAACCGATCCTGATCAGCGAAAAATGCGGGGAAACCCTGAGTCACACCTCTTTTAGCAGTTGAAATGCACTGTCAGACAGTTATTTCTACAGCTAAAGCTTCCAATAAGGGTTTTACCTTTATGTATTAAGAGGTACCATGGTTTAAACCCAATAACCATGCGGGTTTACGTTGCAAGGTTGGTCGTTTTTACGACCAGGGCAGGGGAAAATGCAACTACATTTTTACAAAAAGCAAAGATGTAGTGAATGATTAAAATTGCTTATTGCAATTTGTTACTGATTGTGCTAAAATTACTTTGATTAAAGTACCAGTCTTTGATATAACTTGTTGGAACCTTTGTGTGTTGTTGCGGAACCGGAGAGGAAACCAGGCAACTCGCCCCGGAGAAACAGACAGCCTGCAGAGCCTTCTGACAATTTATATAAAAATTTTTTAATTGTCTTAAAGGAGGCAAACAAAATGAAAAAATCATTAGTACTGGCAATGGCTATGGCATTGGGCGTAACCGCTTCTGCCTACGCTGCCAACCCGTTCTCCGATGTACCGGCCGGTCACTGGGCTTATGACAGCATCAGCAAACTGGCGGCTGCCGGTGTTATCGAAGGCTACGGAGACGACACCTTCCGCGGCGACCGTCTGATGACTCGTTATGAAATGGCGCAGATCGTTGCAAGAGCCATGGCCAAAGGCGCCAACGTTGACAAACTGGCTGCAGAGTTTGCAGACGAACTGGATAAGCTGAATGTTCGTGTAGCTGCTTTGGAAAAGAAATCCGACAACGTAAAGATCACCGGGGCGATTCGTTATCACTACAAGTATTCCAAGAGAAACAGAGATGGTCTGGACTCCAATAAATCACATGAAAATGCTTTGCGTACCCGTCTGTATTTCAACGGTAAGGTAAATGACAACTGGAAGTATGTTGGCCGTATTCAGAACGAGCAGTGGTTCCATGATGATGAAACTCCTGAAGTGAACCATGTAGGTGAAGATGGCGATACCAGATTCAACATTGCCAAACTGGAAGGCCGTTTGGGCGGCGTGAAGGTAATTGCAGGCCGCGACGACGATATCTTTGCGGATGGTTACATTTTTGATGGCGAGTATGATGCCGTTAAATTATCTTATGGCGAGAAATGGTATGTTACCGGCGCCTATGGCAAACTGACCGATATAAATGAAGATGGTCCTATTTATTCAAAGAAATTCTGGAATGCTGAAATTGGCAGCAACATTGATGGCAGCTTTGTAAACGGAAAAGTCGGCTATTTGAAAACCACATTGGGAGATAATGCAAAGGCTGACTATGATAATAATGGCAACGTCGGGATTTTGTATGTAGGTGCGAACTTTAATGTAGCCAAAGATCTGACTTTAGATGCTATGTATCTCCATTCCAACCGGGATAAGTTTAAAGGTGCGGAATCTAAGAAAGGCGGTTACGTGTTTGGCTTGGGCTACAAAGGAGCAGAGGCTTCCGAACCCGGTTCCTGGGGTCTTGCTGCAAAATACTACCATCAGGGCAGAGGCACCTACCTGGCACACACCATTGATGGTGATACCGACTTTAATTCCGGCTTCAAAGGCTGGTCTTTCGGTGGCGATGTAACGTTAGCTAAGAACATGGTTTTGAGCGCAACCTACTATGACACCAAAGCGTTGAAGGGCGATCAGGACGACAACGCCAAGACGAAAGTCCTCTGGACTGAATTTAACGTTTACTTCTAAGAGGATGTTACAGTACGAATGACGGATTGCCATCCAAAAATCGGTACAGTATAATAATAATCTCAAAATACAGGCGGAGCTGCTGCGGCGGCTCCGTTTTCATTTTTATCTTGCGTGATTTTTAACTGCAGAGTTGAGCAGTCAGTTCAGGTTTTGTTTCGGATTTGACAGTGTATAAAAAACCTGCTATTGAGAATGCATTAAATATTTTCATAAAAAGCTTGACAAAATTTCAACAAAGTGGTAAAGTCAGTATGGGTTACGAGATTCTTGTAATCTGCCTATTATTGATTACAGGCGCGATTCCGGAAAGTTGACCCGTATGTGATGCAGAGGAAACACGGTCACTCGAGCAGGAAGCATGTGGAGATTCCGACTGGAAGAACGTTTTGTAATAAATACAACATGTTTTTCTAAGAAGGAGGAAAACGAAATGAAAAAATCTTTAGTATTGGCGATGGCAATGGCATTGGGCGTAACCGCTTCTGCTTATGCCGCAAATCCGTTCTCTGATGTACCGGCTGGCCATTGGGCCTATGACAGCATCTCCAAACTGGCAGCTGCTGGCGTAATCGAAGGCTACGGCGACGACACTTTCCGCGGCGACCGTCTGATGACCCGTTATGAAATGGCTCAGATCGTTGCAAAAGCAATGGCAAAAGGCGCTAACGTTGACAAACTGGCTGCAGAATTTGCAGAAGAACTGGATGCGCTGGGCGTTCGCGTAGCAGCTCTGGAAAAGAAAGCTGACAATGTTAAGATCACCGGCCAGATTCGTTATCGCTATCGTATGCAGACCAACCGTGTTGGTGACGGCCCGAGACCTATCAACCATGACCTGCGTACCCGTCTGACCTTTACCGGTAAGGTAAACGAAAACTGGAATTATGTTGGTATGTTGGAAAACATTCAGAACTTCCATCAAAATCTGAAAGATACTGATCCTGATTACAATCATACTGGCGAAGATGGCAACACTGATTGGCAGCGTGCTTACTTGCAGGGCCGTCTGGGCGGCACCAAGGTTACCGCTGGTCGTTACCATGAAGAACTGGTTGGCGGCGACTCTGATGTATATTCCAACCGTATTGACGGTATCAAAGTGCAGTATGGTGATAAAGTACGTCTGATGGGCTGGTATGGCAAGATGGCGAAAAAGAATACTGGAAAGGCCACAGACTTCACTGCTGGCAGCAAGAAATCCTGGGGCGCACACCTCGGCTTTGACATTGGTAAAAAGGCTGATTTGTTTGTAGGTTACGATGCTCTGGAAAATCTCGCAAAGGATAAAACTAAAATCTTCGACGTAGGCTTCAATGCTAAATTTGGTGACGTGAAAGCTACTGCTATCTATCTGCACGGTTCCAAAGACAATGAAGTAAACACTGATAAGAAGAATGGTTTCACTGTACAGTTGGCTTATAAAGGTGCTGTAGCATCTAAGCCGGGTTCCTGGGGCTTCCTGGCAAAATACTATGATCAGGGCAACCTGACTTATGTAGATCATGCCGTTGCCACCGGTAAGGGCGCATTCCTGCCTACTACTAAATCCGGTTTCAAAGGATTCCGTATTAGCGCTGATTACACCATTGCTAAGAACATGGTAACCCGCGTTTCTTACTTTGACCTGAAAGGCAAAGATGATAATAAGAACAAGGCTAAGACTTTCTACGGCGAAATGATCGTAACCTTCTAATTCAGAAGAGTAAGCGAGTGTTCAAAGTTAAATAGTTAAAAGTTCAGCAGGACTGCGTCGGCAGTCCTGCTTTTCTTTTTTAGCTATTTGAGGTTTTGTGTTATCCACTGATTTTATCCCACTGTCTTTCTGCACTTTACATTTTTTCATTTTTATTTTTCTTAACGCTTGACAAAGTTATAGGAACGTGCTATTCTGTAAAGCAGGAATAAGTATCAATAAGTTTTGAAGGTTTTATGTTGGCTCAAAACTTCTGTTATTCTGGTTACAGATGCGGTTCCAAAAAGAGGATTTACATGTGATGCAGAGGAAACACGGTCACTCGAGCAGGAAGCGTGTAAAGAATCCGGACGGAAAGGCATTTTGTAATAAATACAATATGTTTTTCTAAAAGGAGGAAAACGAAATGAAAAAATCTTTAGTACTGGCAATGGCTATGGCGTTAGGCGTAACCGCTTCCGCTTATGCTGCCAACCCGTTCTCCGATGTACCGGCTGGCCACTGGGCCTATGACAGCATCTCCAAACTGGCGGCTGCTGGCGTAATCGAAGGCTATGGCGACGACACCTTCCGTGGCGACCGTCTGATGACCCGTTATGAAATGGCTCAGATCGTTGCGAAAGCAATGGCCAAAGGCGCAAACGTTGACAAACTGGCTGCTGAATTCGCTGATGAACTGGATGCCCTGGGCGTTCGCGTAGCAGCTCTGGAAAAGAAAGCTGACAACGTGAAGATTACCGGCGCTATACGTTATCATTGGTCCAATGGCAAAGTTGGCGATGATAAATCAGTTCATTCTGCTCTCCGTACCCGTCTGACCTTTACCGGCAAAGTGAATGACAACTGGAACTATGTTGGCCTGTTGGAAAATCGTCAGGTATTCCACGACGATGTTTTGCCGGAATCTAACCATACTGGTGAAGATGGAAAAACCCAGTGGCAGCGTGCGTACCTGCAAGGCCGTTTGGGCGGTGTAGCTGTAACGGCTGGCCGTTTCCAGCATGGTCTGGGCCACAGTGAAGACGATATTTACAGCGATCGGTTTGACGGTATCAAAATTGGCTATGGCAATAAAGTGCGTTTTGGCGCTTACTATGGCAAACCGTCCAAATTTGACTGGCGCGAACGTGTTGGTAAGAATGATTACGGTTGGAAAAAAGGCTATGGCGTGAACTTGGAAGGCGATCTCGGCAAGAATGTTACCATGTGGGTCGGTTGGGATAAGTTTAAAAATAACGATGAGGTAAATGATGGTCGCGATGACAGCTCCATTTTTAATGTTGGCGTTGAATTCAAAATGAAAGATGTCAGCCTCGCGGCTACGTATGCAAAGAACAGTGCTGACAAGAAGGGCATAAACGCGGACACTGGTCTTAACGATGATTATTACAAAGATAATGGTTTTTACGTTGATTTGAAATATAAGGGTGCTGCGGCAGCCAAACCCGGTTCTTGGGGTCTGCAGGCCAAGTATTACCATTGGGGCGATGGCGTATGCATGGCCCATGGCTGGGATAACTTGTTTGAGCCAATAAAGAACGGCTTTAAAGGCTACAAGATTGGCGCTAATTATACTGTTGCCAAGAACATGGTAGCAGAGGTTGCATGGTGGGATACCAAGGACTTGAAAGAAGATACCAAGAGCAGAGTTATTTGGACTGCTCTGAATGTATCCTTCTAATCTGTTGATGTAAGGATAGTTGTTGGCAGATAAGTATGTTAGAAAGCCCGTATGAGGGTAAAGTAACATAGCGTAACGTTAACGGGACTGCGTAAGCAGTCCCGTTTTTGTGTTGTATATGATAAAAAATTTGACCTTTTTATGACGATTTGGTAAAAAGTCTGGGAAATTTATAAATCGGACTGGCACAATTATAGAAAATATGGTATCATACTTTTTAGCAAACGGCAGATAAGATTGCACGCATTGCTTCAAGCCCGACGGAACAGGGTTATGGATCGCTGGGATGAAGGTTTGGACTATGCTGGGAGTGTTTGCGGCAAAAATGGAAAGAAATTAGAAAACAAGGAGAAGCTAAAATGAAAAAAGTATTTAATTTTAT
Organism: uncultured Succiniclasticum sp.; assembly: GCF_902793885.1. Lineage (NCBI taxonomy): Bacteria > Bacillati > Bacillota > Negativicutes > Acidaminococcales > Acidaminococcaceae > Succiniclasticum > uncultured Succiniclasticum sp. The sequence goes on along the minus strand of NZ_CADBFF010000012.1, from coordinate 91,303 downwards.
TTTTATGGCATTAACGGTGTTGCTTTTATCCACCCCGCTGGGGGGCGTGGTGGAAGCGGCCCGAGTGGCCGTGGTACCCATTCAGATTGATGATCAGAAAGTGGAGCGTGCAGCAGACTTTAACGGGTATTACTGGGATATTATGATTGATAAATTTAAATACCCGGAATATGAACTGATGGACGACGAAAAGGTATCGAACGTGATTCCGGAGGAGGGACTCCAGTCATATGAAAAGACGGTTTTAGCAACCCTTTGTGAGAAAACGGATGCGGAGATTGTGGTTGCTATGAAACTGGACAAGGTAGAAGAGAATCCGCTTTCATTTAGACGCGAGCCGATGCTGGAATGTATTATGAAGGGTGAGTTTGCCGGCTATAATCGTCTTACCGGAAAATATTACTATAAAAAGATTTATTACAAAGAAGAGATTGAAGAAGTATTGACATTAAAGAATGACTGGCAGCAGGATGCGTTTGCTTCTAACCTGAAGCGTTATATTAACCGTGTTATGGAAGATAATACGAAGCCGAAAAAGAAAAAATGATAGTTTAATATTGAATTTGTGAGAATGAAATCCGAGACTGCAACAGTACCGTTGCAGTCTGTTCTTTTTTCTGATTTGGTTTTTTAATCATAGTAGATTAGCTGAAAAAATAAGTAGTAAATCCACATTCACAACAACTTCCGGAAAGTTGGTCGTTACAACGACCAACCTCGGAGCGCAAACCAACATGGATACTGGGCTGAAGTGGTGGCACCTCTTAATATATAAAGGATAGACATTTATATGTCTCTACAGGCGAAGCCGTAAGATACAACTGTCAAACTGCTTGAGAGTGGAGGCGCAGAGGTTTCCCCGCCTCTGCCCCACCGCCCGCCTACGGTTATAGTGGTGTAACTTGAAACTGTATCCTTTTGTGAAATCTTCTATCTTTCCTTGCATCTGACGCCAAACCGCGCTACAATAAAACTGTGGAAGTAACAGCCCCGGTCGGAAAGAGGTAAAACTTGAAAATAATAGACTGGGATTCGTTAACGTTTGTAAACAACTATGTTTTTCAGGAGGTGCTGAAGAACAAAGAACTCTGCAAGTATCTGATAGAGAAGATTTTACACATACAGATCAAGGATATACGATATCTCATAGAAGAACGACATATCAACAGCGCGAGAATCAGCAGTAAAAGCATACGGCTTGATGTGTATGTGGAAAATCAGGAAGGAACGGTACTTGACATCGAGATGCAGGTGACCGGTGAAAAAAGCACGGTGAATGTCGGCAAGGATGAAGCCGCTGTGATTAAAGGTTTACCCCTGCGCACAAGGTACTACCAGAGCCTGATCAGCATGGACATGCTGAAACGGGGAATGAAGTATCGGGAGCTGCGCAAGTCCTATGTGATTTTTATCTGCACCTTTGACCCGTTCGGGGAAGGTCTGCCCATGTATCATTTTACCTATCGCTGTAAAGAGGATATGCAGCTTGAGATGGGTGACCTGACGGAGAACATCTATCTAAATGCCAAGGCAGCAGAAAAAACAGAAGACCCGGCGCTGGCCGATTTTCTGTCTTACGTTGACAGTGGCAAGGCTGGTAGTAAATTTACGCAGGCCATTGACGCGGAGACAAAGCGTGTGAGGAGTGACCAAGATTGGAGGGAGAGATTCGTGACTTGGGAAATGGATTTAGCAATTATACAGGAAGATGCGGAAAAAAAAGGCCGGTTAGAAGGCGAAAAGAAAAAGGCGCTTGCGATTGCCAAGGCGTTGAAAGACGATGGTATGCCCAATGAAAAGATTGCCAAGGTAACAGCTCTTCCTTTGCCGGAAGTTGTGGCATTGTAGTTGTATTATTAAAATATATAATAAATATTAAAATTAGTTAGACCGGACTTTGCTTCCACTGCGGCCTGTCAAATGGCAGGCTGCACTTTCAGTCAATAAGGGAGACGCACTATGCTATGGCATGGTAGTCTCCCTTTTTTTACTTTCCCCTCTATCTTTTTTTTTTCATTTCTGTTATAATAATATGGCATAATTTTAAAGTGGGTACTTGTATGCTGTTGGAAGCGAAGAAAAGGCACATGTATCCAATCTTTGTGATAGCATCAGTGTGTCTCGCTGAAACGTTCACGCGTATTGGAGGGAGTTTTTTGAAGAATAAGGAAATCTGCCGGGAGACGACCACCCGGGGCAGCGGCAAGATGGGGCTGGCTTATATGGCCTTGCTGGCAATCTGCTGCAGCTGGGCGTATGAGGGGTTTCGTTTTAACAGTACCGGCGTTATCAGTCCTGTGGGTATGGGGCTCAATTTTCTCTGGCTGGGGCTCTGGATCTGGAAAGTGTTTTACCGCTACGAGGTGATCCTGCGCCAGAATGAATTGGAGATTGTGAGCATCGGCTTGTGGAAGCAGGGCAGCTACAAAGTGGATCTGAGCAAAACGGAAAGCTTTGCCCAGCATTACCGTCACGACTTTTTCCGTCGTACCCGCATCAAGCATTATATCCACCGTTACAATATGGCGGATGCCAACCCCACCCGCATCCTTGCGTTTAAAGAAGGAAAAGGGCTGGCTGCGGTCATTTTCTGTTGCAGTGATGAGTTTTTAAAGGAACTGGTGCGGCTGATGCCGGATAAGTATCTGGAGTTTTGATTTTACACGGAGTTGTCAGAAGCAGGAGGCAGCGAAAGCATGGCTCTGGCTCATGACAACGGAATGGAGTTCTGTATGATTGATCTTTCTACGGTGCCGACCCAGGCGCTTGCCAACCGGATTTTGACTGTATTTTTTCTGTCATTTTTTGTTTTCATAATTACGGCGCGGATTCTTGGCAGTGAAAGGAAAGAGCGGTGGTTCAAACGCCGCACCAAATACACGCTGCTGAACCGGCGGGGCATTTTTGGCGAATATATGAATTTCGGCTACCCGCGGACCTGGCAGGGGCTGCTGGTGGCACTGGGTATGTACGGCTTGATCTTTATCATTGCCATCGGGTACATTTGTTTTTATCCCTACGCGTAAATGGCTTGATATGTTTTGCGCTTGCGCATTCGGGGAATGGCGTCATTCAAAATGATGCATTCTGTTGTTGTATGAATTTTCAGGGAGAATCATAGAAGGAGTTTGCAAGTGATTAAAGGAACCGTAACCGAAACCCACGGCGAGCGCGCCAAGGTTCGTGTTAATTTTAAAGAGACGACGGAGAGGGGCATGCGGGCGTACATTGACTGCTGGAATCCCATCAGTGCCCACCCTGGTGATAACGTGGTCATAGAATACCGCAAGGTGGATGAAAAGAAAGCAAAATGGTTCCAGATTTTGCTTCCTGTTTTGTGTCTGGCTGCCGGCGGTATCTTCGGTCATGCCCTGGCAGGCTTTTTCAAGATGGAGTTCTGGTTCTGGCCCTTTGTGGCCGGCAGTGTAGTGGTGTGGCTGTTCATTGCTTACAACTATATTAAGATTTTCCGCCGGGACGCGGTCAGTAAAAAAGAGCAGCTCACCGTGACGGAGATTGAACCGGCAGCGTTCCTGATTAACACGGAAGAGGAAGTAGAAGAATTGGCGGAGAAGCCCAAGTCGTTTTTGTATAGTGGAAGATAATTTGGATTGCCTGGGTGGGAGCCGTTTGAATACGCGAAGCGTCCACCCGGAGGGCGCGAGGAACGTTTATTACGTTGAGCGACGACGGCATCCCGGAAGGGTTCCCAGTCTGACGATACCGAGCAACGCGAACATAGTGAGCGTGCGCAGTGAGGAAGTGGGAGGCGAGATGCCGCCCGTCGCGACTCCGAAGCGTTAGCTGAGCGCTATGCAAACGGCTCCCGCTTAGGCATATAAAAAAATATAAAGGAGTTGTTATTTTGTCAGATTTTAAAATTAAAGAGATGAGCGAAGAGGACCGGCCCCGGGAACGGCTGTGTACGAAAGGAGCCGAGGCACTGTCCAATGCGGAGCTGCTGGCGATTCTGATCGGCAGCGGTACGAAGGAGCATTCCGCCCTGCGTATCGCGGAAGAGATGACACGGAACGAAGGACTGTACCGGCAGGTGGCGCGTTGGCACCGGGTGCAGGAGTTCAAACACATCAAAGGGCTTGGCAATGCCCGGGCGGCACGAATTCTGGCGGCTATGGAACTGGGACGGCGGATAGCCTGCGCATCAGCGATTGATTCCGAACATATCACCTCGCCGGGTGACGGAGCGCAATACCTGATGGGCAGACTACGGAACGAAACACATGAAAAGTTTATAGTTTTGCTCTTGAATACAAAGAACCGGATTATTAAAACCGAACAGATCGCAGAAGGGTCCCTGACCAGTGCCGTGGTGCATCCTCGGGAGGTGTTTGCTCCGGCTGTGACGGCCCATGCGGCCTGTATCCTGGTGGCTCACAACCATCCGTCGGGGGATCCGTACCCCAGTGCGGAAGACCGCCATCTGACCCAGGCTTTGGAGGAAGCGGGAAACGTTTTGGGCATTCCCTTGTTAGACCATTTAGTCATTGGGGACGGACGGTATTACAGCTTTAAGGAGCATGGGGATCTGTAGGTTGATTTCGTGTAGTTAACAGTGTTATATAGTTGGGCTCACACAGTGTTTTGTTAACATCAGAGGGCTGTGTGATTTTGGAAATATGGGGTGAAGCAGCATGTTCAGCTTATTCAACAGATTTTCCCATGACCTGGGAATTGATCTTGGCACCGCTAATACGTTGGTGCATTGCAAAGGAAAAGGGATCATCATCCGTGAACCTTCGGTGGTGGCGGTAGACAGCGAAACCAATGAAGTATTGGAAATCGGCGAGGAAGCCAAGAAGATGATTGGCCGCACGCCGGGTACCATCGTTGCCATTCGCCCGATGAAGGATGGTGTCATTGCGGATTTTGACATTACCCAGTCCATGCTGAAATATTTTATTCATAAAGCAATCGGTTTTCATTCGCTGGTGCGGCCCCGTATCGTTGTGGGGGTTCCCAGCGGTGTTACGGAAGTGGAAAAGCGGGCGGTTGTGGATGCAGCGATCCAGGCGGGGGCCAGGGAAGCCTATCTGATTGAGGAACCGATGGCTGCTGCTATCGGTGCGGGGCTGCCTGTACAGGAAGCAACCGGCAGCATGGTGGTAGATATTGGCGGCGGCACCTGTGAGGTGGCAGTGATTTCCCTGGGCGGTATTGTAGTTTCCCGTTCCATCCGCACCGGCGGTGACGCCATTGATGACGCAATTTCCCGTTATATCCGCAAGACGTTCAGTCTGCTGATTGGGGAACGTACGGCAGAACAAATCAAGATTACATTAGGCACCGCCATGTTTGTGGACAATCCGGATACCATGGAAATCCGGGGGCGGGACCTGATCAGCGGTCTGCCTAAGAATCTGACGATCAACGCGAACCAGGTCTGCACCGGTATTGCGGAACCGGTTGCCAATATTGTGGATGCAGTGCGCAATACATTGGAGAGGACGCCGCCGGAGCTGGCGTCAGACATCATTGATCACGGCATTATCATGACGGGCGGTTCTTCCCTGTTGCGGAACCTGGACAAGCTGATCAGCAGGGAAACGGGCATGCCTGTATATGTCAGTGATGAGGCGCTGGCCTGCGTGGTATTGGGTACCGGCATCTGTGTGGAAAATATTGATACCTATAAGAAAGGTTTTATGGCTTCCAGCAGCAAGCTGTAAAAATAAGGTGGGCAAAACCGCGGGATGTGTTTTGCAGCGTTGTGTTGCCGGTTGGATGACAGATTATGAAAAAACAGCAGTTTGTGACAACGCTGGCAGTGCTGGGCCTGTGTGCCTGCATGGTACTGGCGGTGCATCAGCGGTGGCGCTTCCCACTGGTGAACGCGGTTGTGAATACTGTGTTGCTGCCTGTAAATGCGGTGGTCCGCCAGTTCAGTGATGCGGTTTCTTCCTTTCGTGACAGTCAGCGGCTGAATGCGACACTGCAGGAAGAGAACAGGCGGTTGAAGAAGGAACTGGATAATCTTCGCAGCGCGGAATACCGTCTGATGCTGTTGGAAACAGAGAATAAAGAACTGCAGGCTATGGCAGGCTATAAACAGCAGCGGGACGAACTGACCCTGCTGCCGGCCCGTGTCATCGGGGTGAGCCTGGGAGACCTGCATGAGTTTTTCTTTTTGGATAAAGGCGATGCTGACGGGGTGCATCCTGATATGGTGGTGACCACCAGTGAGGGTGTGGTTGGTGTGGTAGACCAGGTCTATCGTCATTACAGTCGTTTTATGCTTATTTCTGCCAATCAGTCCCGGATGGGAGTCAAGGTGTTGCGCAGAGAGTCCCGGGCTGTAGGCGTGCTGACCGGTCTGGGACCTAACCGTTCCCTGCTGCAGGCAGAGTATTTTGGCCGGGACGATGACGTTCGGCCCGGGGATATGCTGGTTACCAGCGGCATCGGCGGCAAATATCCGGCAGGGCTGTGCATCGGTACGGTGAGTGCCGTAGACGCGGATGTAACCGGTCTGCAAAAGCTGGCGCAGGTAGAGCCGGCGGCTGATCTCAGCCATCCGGACAGAGTATTTGTGATTTTACAGGAAGATGTTAAACGGCGTATCGAAAAGGAAATAGCGGAAGAAGCCGGGGAGGCCAAACCATGAGGATGTGGTCATGGATTGCCGCAGCGTTTGTTATTCTGGTGTTACAGACGACTTCTTTGGGATTTTTCGGGGGCAATCTGTTTTTCGACTTGCCCTTGCTTTTTATTTATAGTATAGGATTGTTTTACGGCGCCCGGGCCGGTTTACTCTGTGGTCTTGCGTTCGGGTTGTTGCAGGATATCTCTTCGCCGGTGGTGTTTGGCTTTTGTCTCCTGACACGTGGACTGACCGGATATGGAATCGGCTGCATCAAGGAAATGATTTTTAAGAATAATTACGGGTACCATGTGCTGATCATTGGCGGTCTCAGCCTGTTGCTGCGTGTCTTGTACGCCATACCGTTTCTTTGGCTGAACGCGTTTGGGACAACAGCCCTTTTCCTGTACCTTCAGGATTCGCTGTGGTATTGCCTGGGAAATATGCTGCTGATATTACCGGTGGCCCGAATCTTGCTTGCTTTATATCATTGGGTCGCCGAGGAAGATGTAACGTATTGATATATAAAACCTGTAGGAAAACGTTTACTGTTTTGGTGTCCGACGTGCCGGAACCGGACGGATGAATTGGGATTGAAAGGGCTATTGGGGTGAACCGAACTTCCGGGAATCGTTTAAAAGAAATGCTTGCGGTGGCACTGGCTGTTTTTTTGATATTAGGCGGACGGCTGGCCTGGCTGCAACTTTATAAAGGATTATATTACGGCAGGCAGGCTGACGGAAACCGGATGCGCAGCTCGGTGATCATGGCGCCCCGGGGACGGATCATGGACCGGCACGGCAAGGTACTGGCAGACAGTTCGCCGGGCTACGTGCTCAGTCTCCAGGCAGGGCATTCCTTTTCGGATTCGGAAGTGAATCTGCTGGCCCAGTTGCTGGCCATGCCGTCGGACGTGATACGCAAAAAGGCTGACAGAGCAGCCAATACCTATGAGCAGATTGTGATCAAGGGGGAACTGACCTCCCGGGAGATCACGTTGCTGGAGGAACATGTAAAAGAGCTGCCGGGCGTGTCCCTGGACCTGCAGCCCATGCGGCATTATCTGTATGGGGAGTCAGCGGCTCATGTGCTGGGGTATGTGGGTGAAGTTTCGGAAGAACAGCTTAAGCAGGGAAAATATAAGGGACTTTCTCCGGGGAGTATTGTGGGGAAAGAAGGCCTGGAGTTTGTTTACGATACTGTGCTGCGGGGACAGACCGGCCGCAAGACAGAAGAGGTTGACGTGCGGGGCAAGGTGGTCCGCAAGCTGGGGGGACAGGCTCCGCTTTCCGGTAAAGGCCTGGTCCTCACGATTGATTTTGCCTTGCAGCAGGACCTGGAACGGGTCATGGACAAGCAGCTGGCTGCCTTGCGCAGCAGTGGAATCGCTCCCAATGCGTTTGGGGCGGCGGCGGTAGCCATGGATCCCAACACCGGCGCGGTGCGTGCCCTGGTCTCCCGTCCCGGTTATGACCCCAACTGGTTTGTGGGCGGTATTTCTTCTGCCCACTGGAAACTGATCAATGAGAACGTGTTTCACCCGCTGACGAATCGGGTGATTAACGGGGAATATCCTGCGGGTTCTACTTTTAAAGTGGTTACCGGTTCAGCCGTGTTAGACTGTCACGGAGTGACACCGGAGGAACTGATCTTTGACTCCGGGAAGCACTGGCTGGCGGATATGGGAAATGCCGGCGGGGAAGCCCTGGGCTGGATCAATTTCCAGACTGCCTTCGCCATGTCGGATAATGTATATTTTTATGAAATGGGACGCCGGGCCGGTATTGAGAACCTGAATGCCTGTGCGGCAAAATACGGGTTCGGCAGGCCGACCGGCATTGAGCTGGCGGGGGAATCTTCCGGCCTGATTGCCGGACCTGCAGCCAAGAAGAAAGTGTTTAATGAAGAATGGGGGTTAGGGGACACCTTTAATGCGGCCATCGGCCAGGGGCTGACCTTAGTGACGCCCATGCAGATCTGTCAGATGCTGGCGGCGGTGGCGGCAGACGGGGTGGTTCATCCTCCTTACTTAGTGGAACAAATCGTAAATGCGGATGGCAGCGTGTATGAAACACCGAAGCGACCGGAAAGCCGTAAACTGGAGCTGGAGCCCCGGACGATCCAGTTGATCCAGAAAGGGCTGAAGGGTGTGACCCAGCCAGGAGGGACCGGCGCCTGGTTTGCCAACCTGCCGGTACCGGTAGCAGGCAAGACCGGCACTGCGGAGAATCCTCACGGACAGGATCACGGTTGGTTCATCGCTTATGCCCCGGCAGAAAAACCGGATCTGGTCATTGCCTGTATCGTAGAGCAGGGCTCCTACGGCGCTACGGCTTCCGGTCCCATTGTGTATGAAGTGCTGGAAGATTATCTGAGCGGCAAGATGAAGCCTGAAACGGAAGAACAGCGCAAAGAAGAAAAGAGTCTGGCTGCAAAAAGCAACAGCAGGAAATAATTTTATGCCAGGGTTTTTATGTTATTTTCAAACAACAGGCAGAGAGGAACAGAACGTTGCATCGCTATTTACGAAATCTGGACTGGATTTTAATATGGACGGTTCTGCTGCTGACCGGTATCGGTATGGTTCTGATTGCCAGTGCCACCCACGGGGATGCGCTGGTGTCGGGAAGCAACCGTTTTGTGCAGCGGCAGGGGTTGTTTCTGCTGGTGGATGTGCTGCTGGCAGTGGGAATCATTTCGCTGGATTACCATTCTTTAAAACGGATTGCTCTGCCTTTATACGGTTTTACGGTTTTGCTGCTGCTGGGGGTTATGTTTTTTGGTCATGCCAGTCTCGGGGCACAGCGCTGGATCCAGATCGGTCCGGTGACATTCCAACCCAGCGAGTTTTCCAAAGCCTTTATGATTGTCTGTCTGGCTGCCTTTTTGGATGAGCGCAGTGAATATCTGGAGCAGTGGAAAGATTATATTCCTGCCTGTCTGTTTATGGTGATTCCCTTTGTGCTGGTGTTGCGGCAGCCGGATCTGGGGACGGCTTTGGTTTTTGTGGCTATCGCTTTTTCCATGTTCTGGGTCTGTGGCTTTAAACTGAAGTGGATTGGCGTGCTGGCGGGGGTGTTTGCCTGTGCGGCTCCGGTGTTGTGGCGGTTTTTGCATGAATATCAGAGGAACCGTATCCGGGTCTTTCTGGATCCGGAACTGGACCCTTTCGGGGCAGGGTATCACGTGATCCAGTCCAAGATTGCCATCGGCAGCGGTATGCTGTGGGGTAAGGGCTTTATGCAGGGAACCCAGAGTCAGCTGGACTTTTTACCGGAAAACCATACGGATTTTATCTTTGCGGTAGCAGGGGAAGAGTTTGGTTTTGTCGGCGCTGTTGTGATTTTGCTGTTGTATTTGGTACTGATCTGGCGGGGCCTGACCATTGCCCTGAATGCGGAAGACCGTTTCGGTATGCTACTGGCCACAGGAATTACCGGTATGTATCTGTTCCATGTGCTGGTCAATGTGGGCATGACCATCGGCATTATGCCGGTAACGGGGGTGCCGCTGCCCTTTCTCAGTTACGGGGTCAGTTCCCTGACTACCAATATGCTGCTGGCAGGGGTGCTGCTGAATATCAATGTTCGACATACACGATTGCAGTTTTAGATGACTATTTGGAGGCTCTCACATGAACAAGGAACTGGCCATTGACATGCTGGCGGCGGTAAAGAAACCGGCCCGGTATACCGGCGGGGAGTTTGGCAGTATTTTCAAGGAAGAAGCAGAAGTGCGGATCGCTCTGGCGTTCCCCGATGTGTATGAAGTGGGAATGAGCTATCTGGGCTTTAAAATTTTATATCATCTGGTCAACAAAATGGAGGGCATTGCGGCGGAACGAGCTTATGCTCCCTGGATCGACATGGAGCAGCTGATGCGGGAACGCAATATTGTACTCACTACCCTGGAAACCAAAAAGGCCCTTTGTGAATGTGACCTGGTAGGCTTTACCCTGCAGTATGAGCTGAGCTACACCAATATCCTGAACATGCTGGACTTGGGCGGTGTTTCTGTTCTTGCAGCGGAGCGTGTGGACGAGGAACCCTTTGTGGTAGTTGGGGGGCCTTGTGTCTTCAATCCGGAGCCCCTGGCAGATGTGATTGATTTTGCCATATTGGGTGAAGGGGAAGAAGCGCTGCCGGAAGTACTGACCTGTTACCGTAACTGGAAACGGGAAGGAAAACCGGGAGGCAGGCAGGAATTTCTGCATCGGGCAGTTCGGATTCCGGGCGTCTATGTTCCTTCTTTTTATAATGTAACTTACAATGAAGATTTTACAATACAGGCAGTGACTCCTAATACACCGGACGCGCCGGCCGCTGTAACTAAACGGGTAGTGGCTGATTTAAATGAAGTAGATTTTCCCACGGCGCCGGTGGTGCCTTTTGGGGAAATTGTCCATGACCGCATCATGCTGGAAATGTTCCGGGGCTGCAGCCGGGGGTGCCGCTTCTGCCATGCGGGGATGGTGTACCGTCCCGTGCGGGAGCGCCGCCCGGAAGTGTTGCGGGAGCTTGCCCATAAGCAGGTGGATAATACGGGCTACGAGGAAATTTCTCTGGTGTCTTTAAGCACGGCAGATTATTCCTGCCTGGGTCCGTTTTTAGATACGATGATTGCAGACTTTCAGGACAGGAAGGTCAGTGTATCTTTGCCCAGTCTGCGTATTGATGCGTTCAGTGTGGACGTGGCTAAAAAAGTGCAGGCGGTACGGAAGAGCGGTCTGACCTTTGCGCCGGAAGCAGGCAGCCAGCGGATGCGTGACGTAATCAACAAGGGCGTTACGGAAGAAGACCTGCTGCACGCGGTGAGCGCGGCCTTTGCCAACGGCTGGAAAAAAGTAAAACTGTATTTCATGATCGGCCTGCCCGGTGAGACGGATGAGGACGTGCTGGCCATTGCCCAGCTGGCGAAAAAGGTACAGTGGAAGTTTAAAGAGATTACAGGCAAAGGGGGCTGCCAGGTAACCATCAGTGCGTCCTCCTTTGTGCCGAAACCCTATACGGCGTTTCAGTGGGCACCGCAGGATACGCTGGAGGAGATTCGCAGGAAGCAGGGTCTTCTGATTGAAGCGACACGGGTCAAAAATATTACCTTCCAGTATCATGACGGCAAGACCAGCATTATGGAAGGCATCTTTGCCAGGGGCGACCGCCGTCTGGGCAAGGCGTTGTATCTGGCCTGGCAGCGCGGGCAGCGCTTTGACGGCTGGGCGGATGTGTTTGATTTTGAACGCTGGCAGCAGGCGCTGCAGGATTGCGGACTGGAACCTGGTTTTTATAATCACCGGGTGCGGCGCGATCACGAGGTGTTCCCCTGGGAGCATTTGCAGCCTGCGGTGAACCGGGCATTCCTGGCCAGTGAGTATAAAAAGGCCAAACAGGGATTGCTGACAGCAGACTGCCGGCAGGGCCGTTGCAACGGCTGCGGCGTGTGTCAGCGACTGGGTGTTCCGGTTATGGACTGGAGCGGCAGGGCCTATGACGCATCAAAAGAAAAGGGCTTTGCTCCTCTGGCAGAAAAGATGGCCGATGGGGATAATCAAAGCTACAGTGCCGCAACCCAACGGCCCGGTCTGCCGAAAGAGGGAGGTGAGGCGGAATGAAGCTGCGGTTTCAGATTACCAAGGAGAAAGAAATCCGTTTCATTTCCCACCTGGAGTATGTACGCACCATTGGCCGTGCCATACGGCGGGCCAAATTACCGGCGGCCTATTCCCAGGGTTTTAATCCGCATATGAAATATTCCCTGGCATCTGCCTTAGGTGTGGGAGTCGTCAGTTATGCGGAATTTGTAGAGCTGGAACTGGCAGAACCGGTTCATCCGCTGGAAGCAGCAGAAGCGTTACAGAAAGCGTTGCCCCGTGGCATCCGGGTGCTGGCAGTGGACGCGGTGGAGAACAGTGCCCCGGCTCTCATGAGCGTGGCAGGAGGCGCGGAGTACCGGGTAACGCTTCCCTGGACGGGGGACATTGCGCCGGCGGTGGAGGCATTTAACCTGGCAGAAGCCGTATTTTTTGAAAAACAGGCTCCCAAAGCCAAAGAAAAAGTCAAGCGAATTGATGTGAAGTTTTATATATCCGAATTGTCAGCGGTACAGCGGGAAAAGGAAACAGAGCTGCATTTCCATTGCCGTATCACCCCTAACGGCAGCATGAAAGCAGTGGATTTGCTCAATACATTGAATGAACAGTACGGTTTGCAGCTGCCGGTGGAAAAGGCGGATATTGAACGGATGGATCTGTACAGGGTAGATGAGATGGGGAACAAGTGGCCCATGCTGGATACGTTGTTTGAGCGGGGCTGACTTATAAAAAACAGGGCCAGCCTGCGTGGGAGGCAGTTGCCCGCAGGGGTGGTTCTGTGTTGAAACTGACGAAAGGAGGGCAGACCGATGCCGCAGCAGATTATCATCAGCAGTACCCCGGAAGAAGTCCGGATGGGACTGGTGAATAATGGAATATTGCAGGAGTTTATGGTGGAACGGGCCATGTCTGCCCATTTGGTAGGGAGCATCTTTCTGGGTCGCGTCAGTAATGTGGTGAAAGGGATACAGGCTGCTTTTATTGACATCGGACTGGATCAGAATGCATTTCTGTATCTGGGTGATTCCAGCGATTTGACAGAAGGTGCTTCGGTGATGATTCAGATCACCAAGGATCCCCGGGGGACAAAAGGACCTACGGCCAGCAGGGAAATCACATTTCCCGGACATTATGCCGTACTGTTTCCTTTTTCCGATTATATCGGTATCTCCCGGAAGATAAATGATGAACAGGAACGGATCCGGCTGCGTAAAATTGCGGAACAGTGTAAACCCGACGGGATGGGCATTGTCATGCGTACGGAAGCAGAAGGAATTGAGGCAGAGGTACTGGAAACGGACATCCGGAGCCTGCTTGCCGAATGGAATGTGGTAGCTGCCAGGGCGAAACGGGCCAAGGCGCCGGCCTTTCTGCACCGGGAACTGGATTTGTCGGTACGCATGGTGCGCGACTATTTTACCAGAGATGTAAAAGAAATTGTGGCAGATAATCCGGATGTGTTTCAGCGGATACAGGATCTGCTGGCCGAGATGCAGGGCGCAGAGGATACGGTGCTGCGGCTGTGGGACAGCGGGGAAGATGTGTTTTCCGGCTTTGGACTGGGAGACGCGCTGGCTTCTCTGGCGGATCGCCGGGTGGAACTGCCCAGCGGAGGGTATCTGGTGATAGACCATACCGAGGCCATGACCGTGATTGATGTGAACAGCGGCAGCTACAGTGGCAAAAGCAATCTGGAAGAAACCATCATGGAGATAAACCGGCAGGCGGCCCGGGAGATTGCGCACCAGCTTCGCCTGCGGGATATTGGTGGCATTATTGTAGTCGATTTTATTGACATGCACAGTGAGGAGAACCGGCAGGAGATACTGTCTGTATTGGAGAGTTCTTTTGCCGGGGATAAGATGCGGCCGCGGGTGCAGGATATAACCGCGCTGAACCTGGTGGAGATCACCCGGAAAAAGTCGAGGCAGAATCTGGAAGCGGTACTGTTTGCCGATTGTCCTGTGTGCAGCGGCAGCGGACGGGTCCAGTCCAAAGAAGCGATTGCACTGGAAATCAAGCGCCGGGTGCGGGGACTGCTAAAAAAACAGGGAAGCGCAAAAGAGATTCTGCTGGTGACGCATCCGCTGGAAGCAGAATATCTGCAACAGAATTTGCTAAAGGATTGGAACCGGGAACTGTCCTGCCATCTTACGGTGGAGGCTGATGCCTCTCTCCATGTGGAAGCCTTTATGATTCTGGATAACAGCGGAAATTAACTGATAGCGTTTCTTTTACGCCTGTCGGCAGCAGAGAAAAGAGGCCTCATTTTAGCGGACTCCGTCTAAAATGAGGCGTTTTTTTGTTTTTTCTGTAAAAAAAGTAAAAAATCATGAATTTTTTTGTTGACATTCCACTAAATATGCTATAATAGAACCATAATAACTCTATCTATAGTTGTTTATAGAATCAGAAGAATAATTCGGAGGGATGCAAAATGAAAAAACTTGTTTCATTAATAGTCGGCTTGGCTCTGTGCCTGGGGCTGACTTCTTTTGCCTTTGCAGAGGGTCCCGCACCTGTTGCTTCAGAACAGCTGGACGCCATTGAAACTGCATTGTACGGAACGCATCAGAGCAGTTCCATGATGGAACGGATGGAAAGCCTGGAAGATGATATTTACGGAGCGCCGGACTCCGGCCGCAATATTCTGGACCGTATACAGAGCACCTATGAATATATCTGTGGAACAAACGGCGGCAATGGAAGCTTTTTGCAGAAGCTGAATGGCGCCGATGCCCGTCTGAATGCCAGAGTCACTGCCGGTCCGGCAAAAACCCGGATTGAAGAACTGGAAAATACCCTGTTCGGGCAGATTCAGGGTGGTACTTTGAATCAGCGTCTGGAGCGTCTGGTGGCAACCACATATAACGGCGGCAAGGTTCCGGTAGAAGCTGTGGTATTGCCAAAGGATTCCCTGGTAAAAATTGAGTTCACCGCTCCCTTAAGCAGCAAAACTGCTCAGCCCGGTGACCCGGTAAAATTCCGCGTAGCGGATAATCTGTACGTGAACGATGTTCTGGTACTGTCTAAAGGCGCTGACGGCGTAGGGGAAGTTTCCAAGGTAGTACAGCCCCGCAGCTTCGGCCGGGATGCCCGCATTGATGTGAAGTTCAGTCATGTTTTTGCGGTTGACGGCAGCAAAGTTCCTATTTATATTGGCAAGCTGGCGCAGCAGGAAGCCAAAACGGCCATTGGCGCAGCAGGCGCTACGATCGGCGGCATGGTTGTGTTAGGCCCCATCGGCGCTGTAGGCGGCGCTTTTGTAACAGGTAAATCCAAAACGATCGAGACCGGTTCTACCACTTATGTGCAGGTAGTGGAAGATCAGAAAATCAGCGGGATCGTGTATCAGGAAACTACTGCTGCAGGTGCTCAAAGCTGATGCGTGAGCGATTCGTTAGCTTTATCGCATAGTTCAATGAAGGGTTCTTAAAGTGTTTGCAAAGTAACTGTTTTTAATCATTATGATGTGAAATACCAGTGTAATCAGGTTGCACTGGTATTTTTTTTTGCAATTTTATGTTATAATGTTTACTGGATACTTATTTACATGTGGAGGATTCCATGAAAAAACAGATAATGGCATCTGTGTTGCTTGCCAGCATGATGTTTGCAGTTCCTGGTTATGCTGCCTATGCACTGACGCCTGATGAAGATGATTCTGAAAAATATAAATCGCCGCTGGAACAGTCCTATGGTCCGATTGTAAATGATCACCCCAAAGCAGAATCTGCTGATGATGGTGATGCTTTTGCACGGGCTGCCGAACAGCTGATACATAGAGACGTTTCGAATAGAGATGTTTCCGGTCAGAAGACGGTAATGCAGGAAACATCTGTTACTTCTGAGCGGGACGTTGCCTCGGTCGATGAAACGAAAAAAGAAAAAGAATCAAAACCGGATAAGGTGGCCGTTGCAAAAAAGGCTGCGTTGGAAAAAGCCGGTCAGCAGGCGGAAAAAGTATTGTCAGAAACAGATGATAACTTTGAACCTGCTCAGGATAAAGAGTACCCCGGACAGGAGTATCAGGCAGGCAGGCAGATTAAATCCTATTCTGAATCAGCGAATTTTAGGGAGTACTTGCAGCAGAAAAATAATATAGCTTCAAAACCGGCAGAGTTAAATACTGGCGGTACAGGTTTATCTGCTTTGGGCAGTAATGTAAAAAAGACAGAAACAAAATCGTTGCGAGCAGGAAATGAAAAAAAGCCACCTTCACCTGCTAACAAGGGGAAGAAACTGGCAACTAAAAATGGCGCCCAGCCGTTACCTTTGATTATTAAAGGAGATGACGCTCAGTATTCCAGTGAAAGCGGAGATTTTATCATTGAAGGAAATGTCCGTCTGAAACAGGGGCTGACAAATGTTACATCTACCAAAGCTGTTGGGAATGCGAATACAGGAGATATTTGGCTTTTGGAAGGCGGAACACTGCAGGAACCGACCAACCGGGTAAATGCCCGCTGGGCCCATTACAATTTTAATAAAGAAACCGGTGAGCTCCTGCATCTGAAAGGGGCTTCCAGCGCGAATCCGCGCAGCGGTAAATTTGATTATTACGAAGCGCCTCATGGTCTGATAGAGCATGGGATGCTGATTATGGATCAGGGCGGAATGTCGACCAGGTGTCCGGCAGTCAAACACCCTCCCTGTGTATCGGTTAAGGCAAAAACGATTACAATTATCCCTAATGATCGTATTATAGCCAGAGGCGTACAGGTCTTTGTCAAAGGAAAGCATGTTTATTCCCGGGATGTATGGATCAATGAGCTGAATAAAGAGAATAAGCAAACGAAACCACGCATAGGCTGGGACGATGAAAAAGGCTGGTATGTAGCTCTTGAGTACAGTCGTCCAATCGGAAATCCGCGGTTGAAAAACCCGACGACTTTTTATATGGATCAGATTTACTATACGAAATCCAAATATAAGCCGTTTTATGGAATCACGCATGATCGAAAAGATTTTTATGTGCGTGTAAACACGGGTTATGTATATGATTCGGACAATGATGCGTTAGACGAAGGGATATGGCTTCAGAAAAAGATAGACTGGGGATTGTTCCTGAGACCGCACCGTATTGCGAAAGGCTTGCCGTTATCGTTTGATGGATATATTACTCATGGAAAATGGAAGTATTCGCATCAAAACTGGGAGAGCTGGCACACGGAAAAAGCTGTTTTTCTGCGTCATGATCGCTTTTATCCGCTGGGCGGGAAAAAACTGTATATGGATCTGATGTTTGGCCGCAAGTGGATTCATGAAAGCCTGAATAACGCTACCACCCGGCGATACGGTAACAGTTTGCATACGAATATTTATCATGGAACGTTAGGGTATCGTTTTTCTAATAAATGGAATGTTTGGACGACCTATCACAATGAGCATAAGACCAGTTATCTTTTCAGTAAAGGACAGCCAAGTTTCGTAAAAGACCTGAGTATAGGTGTTGCCTGGAATCCGGATAAGCATAATTCATTTACGATTGTTAACCGCAGGAATCTGGATAGTGAAACGCGTACCTATGGAAATTATACAACTACATTTTCCTGGCGCCATCGTTTCTGTTGCGAAATGCTTTCTGTTTCCTATGAGAAAAGGTATTATGATACCAATAAAGATCACAAATGGACAATTAAATTTGATTTCCTGAATTGGTAATGGTAAAACGCAATTTGCATGTACGAATTATGAGGCAAAAAAAGTGGAGGGCCTGTGAACCGGATTATTAAACAGCGTTTAGCGGATCATTTAGAAGTATTGCAAAAGTTAATGGATTCCGATCTGCCGGAAAAGTTGGAGACTTGTGCCAAATATGTTGAAAAAGCGCTGGCTGATGAACATAAGGTGTTATTTTGCGGCAATGGAGGCAGTGCCGCGGACAGTCAGCATCTGGCGGCGGAGTTTGTGGGACGTTTCCAGAAAGAACGGAAAGGGCTTCCGGCGATTGCTTTAACGGTTGATACCTCTATCTTGACGGCGGTGGCCAACGACTACGGGTATGATACCGTCTTTGCCCGTCAGGTACAGGCGTTAGGCGAGCCGGGGGATGTGCTGGTTGGCATATCAACCTCCGGAAACAGTAAAAATGTATTGCTGGCGATTGAGGAAGCCAGGGCAAAGGGCATTACCTGTATCGGCATGACGGCGGAAGGCGGCGGCAAAATGGCTGCAGCCTGTGATATCTGTCTGGCCGTGCCGGCCAGGGTGACGGCCCGTGCACAGGAAATGCATATACTGATGGGACATATTTTGTGCGAACTGGTGGATCATGAATGAGATGAAATGTACTTCATTTTTAGCTGAGAAGATACAGAGCCTGCGCATTGCCGTTATCGGCGATGTGATGGTGGATCGGTATTTTTATGGGGAAGTCAAACGTATTTCCCCGGAAGCGCCGGTACCTGTCAACCGGGTAAAAAAGGTTGATTCGGTACTGGGAGGGGCGGCAAACGTAGCCGCCAATCTTGCTAATTTGGGTTGCAACGTGTTTGTGGGCGGTGTCACAGGGGATGATGATAACCGCAGAATTCTGGAAGGCCTGCTTACCAAAGAAAAAATTGATTTTGGCGGCCTGGTGAAATCCAGGCGCCGTTCTACGATTACCAAGATGCGCATCCTGGGAGCCAGTCAGCAGATGCTGCGGCTGGACTTTGAAGAAGTAGGAGACCTGTATCCGGAAGAGGCGGATCAGATTAAACAGTGGCTGCTGAATCTGATGGAGGACGGGCTGGACGGTATTGCGGTATCGGATTATGCCAAGGGCGTATGCTCCGATGCGTTCTGCCAGTGGGTGATCCGAATGGCGGAAGCGCATGGCATTCCAGTGCTGGTAGATCCGAAAGGTCCCCGCTGGGAAAAATATGAAGGCTGTACATTTATTACTCCGAACCTGAAGGAAATGTGCGAGGCGGCCGGGCAGACGGTTCCCAATGAAGATTGGCCTGTGCTGCAGATTGCCCAGATGGCACGGGAACGTTACCGGATCCGGAATGTGGTGGTGACCCGCAGTGAAAAGGGGATGACCCTGGTAGGAGAAAAACGGACCGTGATCCACAGTCCGGCTTCTGCACTGGAAGTGTTTGATGTTTCCGGCGCAGGGGATACAGCGGCTGCCGTACTGATTGCAGCGGCTGCCGGCGGTCTGACCTTGCCGGATGCCGTATACATGGCAAACCGGGCAGCCGGCATTGTGGTCGGCAAGGTTGGCACATACCCTGTGCACCGGGACGAACTGCTGCAGGATCTGCTCAATGAAGAACGGAAACTGGGATATGGGTTCCGGCCTCTTTCCTGGAAGGAAGTGGCGGATCTGGCACAAATCTGGCACAAAAGCGGAGAGAAGATTGTCTTTACTAATGGCTGTTTTGATATTTTGCATGTAGGACATGTATCCTATCTGGAAAAAGCGGCCAAGTTGGGCAAGCACCTGATCGTAGGACTGAATTCTGATGCTTCGGTGAAGCGCCTGAAAGGTGAGACCCGGCCTCTGGTCCATGAACTGGACCGGGCGCGGATCCTGGCTTCCCTTGCCTGTGTGGATGCCGTAGTTATTTTCCATGAGGATACGCCGGCAAAACTGATAAAAACAATTCGCCCCGATATTTTGGTAAAGGGCGGGGATTATCGTCCGGATCAGGTGGCAGGACGTGAATATGCAGGAAGAGTAGAAATTATTGAATTTGAGGAAGGGTATTCTACGACCGGACTGGTAGAACGGATTGCCGGGATGGTTCGGGAAGGCAAGCTTTAAGAATCTGTATTTGTATTGGCAGTATTGTTCGCAGAAAGGCGGATCGTAATTATGATTATTGTAACCGGAGGCGCCGGCTTTATCGGCAGTAATATTGTAAAAGGTCTGAATGAACGGGGCCGGGATGATATCCTTGTGGTGGATAACCTGACCAATATGGTTAAATTCAAAAATATCCAGGGTCTGAAGGTTATGGACTACATGGATAAAATTGCCTTTGGCGAGGCAATCCTGGATGGCATGTTTGACCATGAAAAGATTGACGTCATTTTCCATGAAGGCGCCTGCTCTGATACGATGGAATACAACGGCAAGTACATGATGGAGAACAACTTTGAGTACACAAAGAACCTGTTCCATTTTGCTGCAGACCGCAAGATTCAGTTTATGTATGCATCCTCTGCTTCTACTTATGGAAGCGGTAAACATGGTTTTATTGAGAAGCCGGAATGCGAAGAAGCACTGAATGTGTATGCGTTTTCCAAATTGTTTATGGATAATTACATCCGTCGCTATCTGGACGGGTTGGAAAGCCAGGTGGTCGGGCTGCGGTATTTTAATGTATATGGTCCGCAGGAAAATCACAAAGGAAAAATGGCTTCCATGGCTTTCCAGATGTACAACCAGTTTAAGGCAGAAGGCAAAGTGAAGCTGTTTGAGGGGTATGACGGTTACGGACCCGGTGAACAGACCCGTGACTTTGTATATGTCAAAGATGTGGTGAAAGTTAACTTTTTCTTCTGGGATCATCCGGAACTGAAAGGCATCTTTAACTGCGGCACCGGTCATGCCCATCCCTTTAACACGGTTGCCAAAGCTGTACTGAAACATTTTGGGGCGCCTGTGGAAAAACTGGAATATGTACCGTTCCCGGATGTGCTGAAAGGGAAATACCAGAGTTATACGCAGGCAGATGAAACCGGGTTGCTGTCGGTGGGTTATGATGGCGGTTTTACTGATATTGAAGAGGCTGTGGCAGAATATTGCCAGGTACTGGATCAGACTGGCGGGTATTATACAAGGCAGAATCATGCCTGATATCGCTTTGCTTCCATATTAGTTGGAAGCTGTTGCATGTATTGATTATTGATTGCAGAATTTATGAATATTTTTATGACAGAAAAGAAGTTGTGTTTATTAGATCGTGACGGTGTCCTGAATGTTGACAAGGCCTATCTGTGTAAAACAGAAGATGTGGAGTGGGTTCCCGGAAGCCGTGAAGCGATTGCCTGGCTGAACCGCCAGGGCTTTCAGGTTGTGGTCGTGACCAACCAAAGCGGCGTAGCCCGGGGCTTTTTTACGGAAGACGTTGTCAGGGAACTGCATGACTGGATGGCAGCAGAGGTAAAAAAATCCGGCGGTGAAATTGCATCCTTTTATTACTGTCCTCATCTGCCGGGGGCTGTAGTCAGACAGTATGATGTAGATTGTGACTGCCGTAAGCCGAAACCGGGCATGATACTGCAGGCGCTGAACGATTTTGATGTAAAACCCTGTAATGCGTTTTTGGCAGGAGACAGTCTCCGGGATGTTGAAGCGGCGGAGGCCGCAGGGGTAAAGGGCTTTCTGTATACCGGAGGCAATTTGTTGGATTTTATACAGAAAATTGTGTGGAATCTGAAGCTGGCGGAAGATTGAAAGAACGGATTTTTACTGCGGTTGTGAAAATAACTGCAACAATTTTTAAAATAATTACATTCTTGGGGACTTGTATGGAATATAAAAATATACTCATCATCAAAATGAGTTCGCTGGGCGATATAATACATACGCTGCCTTCTGTTGCGGTATTGCGTAAATCGTTTCCCAATGCACGGCTGACCTGGCTGGTGCATCCGCAGTTCGGCGCTTTTGTGCCGGATCCGCCCATCATTGATGAGGTCATTTATTTTGACAAGGTAAAATTTACAAAGATGAGCCTTGCAGAAAAGTGGTCTTATTTCTGGCAGATGCGGGACTTGCTTCACAGTAAGCATTTCGATCTGGTCATCGATATGCATGGTTTGTTCAAAAGTGCAGTATTGGCAGCTATCAGCGGGTGTGATAATCGGATCGGCTACTGTGAGATGGGGGAAGGAAGCGGATTTATCAGTAAACCGATTACAGGGCCGCATGCCAAAGATCATGTCATCGAACGGTATTTGGACGTGGTCCGGTATCTGGGCTGCACGGTGGATGAGATTGAGTTTCCCATGCCGGACCTGCAGAAAGAATGGCAGGCTGTACAGGAAAAGACAGATGCTGTCAAAAGTCCGTATGTGGTTTTGGTCCCCGGCGCCCGTTGGGATACGAAGATGTGGCCGCCGGAACATTTTGCAAAACTGGCAGACATGATCCTTCGCGACGGAAAGCAGGTTGTGCTGGCCGGGGGACCGGAAGATGCTCCTTTAGGCTCTAAGATTACCGGACTGGCACCCGGCGTCACCGACCTGACCGGAAAGACCAGTCTGCGGGAGATGGGAGCGCTCATCCAGCATTGTACAGTGTATATCAGTGGCGATACAGGCCCGCTGTTTATTGCAGCGGCCATGAAACGGCCGCTGGTTGCCATGTACGGTCCTACCCGTCCTTATCGGACGGGGCCCTACGGCAGTAAGGACGCTACGGTTTTGACCACTCCGTTACCCTGTGCAGGCTGCCTGAAAAAGCGTTGTAACCATTGGGACTGTATGAAATCGATTACGCCGGAAATGGTGTTTGAAGAATATAAGAAGAAAGTGAAGTGAAAGGCGTGGAATTAAACCGTAAAAAAATCCTGGTGACATTTCTGATGCACCTGGGCGATCTGACCCTGACCACGCCGTTTATACGGGCTCTGCGGGAAGCAGCACCGGATTCCCATATCACAATGCTGGTAGACGAAAAGCTGAAGGACGTGGTGCTGCATAACCCCTGTCTGGATGAAGTGATCACCATTGATAAACACGGCAGGGACAACAGTATTCTGGCATTATTGAGCTGTGCGCATAATCTGGGAAAGATGCAGTTCGATATTCTGATCAACCTGCATCCGACCATACGTTGTTCTTTTATCTGTGTTATGACCAAAGTAGGAATGCGTACCGGTTGTACCCACTGCCTTCTCAAACCCTGGTTTGATGTGCTGACGCCGCTGGACCGGAAAAAGCATGCGGCAGACATGTATCTGGATGTTCTGACACAGCTTGGCGTAAAAGAATTAAGTCACCGCGGTCTGGAAATCTTTCCGGGAAAAGAAAACAGGGCTTTTGCGGAAACATTCTGGAAGGAAAAGGGCGTACTTCCTTCTGATAAACTGGTGGGATTTAATATTGGCAGCGCAGTGGAAACGAAGCGCTGGGCGCCGGAACGGTTTGCGGAAGTGGCAGATACCCTGTCTGCCAGAGGATATAAGACAGTGTTTTTTGGCGGTACCATGGATGAAGACATGGTACAGGAAGCGGTCGGACATATGAAGACAAAGCCGGTGATTGCTACCGGGCAGCTTTCTATAGGGCAGTTGGCTGCCGCTATGCGTCGTTGCAGTCTGATTATTACCAATGACAGCGGTCCTATGCATGTAGCAATCAGCCAGCGGGTTCCCATTGTAGCTATGTACGGCCCCAGCCATCCGGAGCTGTATGGGCCTTATACGAGGCTGGCCACTGTTGTAACGGCCCAGCCGCCCTGCCCCGGTTGCGCAGCCGGGATGAAACACCATTGTCGTGATGCAAAATACAATATGCGCTGTATGAAAGAACTGACAGTGAAGCAGGTGCTGGATGCCTGTGATAAATGGCTTTGTTAGGGAGGACTGCTGGTGCAGCCTAAAACGCAGATCAATGTAAGACAATTTAAGAGAGTCCTTATACTTTATAACCGCTATTCCGGCAAGCAGCTGTTTGCCAGTATGATGTCCCGCATCAATGAGGTTTATAAATTGTTAAAACAGGAGTTGGCTGCAGAGATTAATCTGGTGGATGTAAAGCTTTTTGAACAGATGCCGGAAATTGCCAAAGAAGCTGCTGAAAAACAATATGACTGGGTCATTATTGCCGGAGGTGACGGAACCATCCGCGCCTTTGTGGAAGATATGCTGCGGCTGGATTATCGTCCGTACATCAGTGTGTTCCCGGCAGGAACGGTAAATCTGATAGCGAAAGAGATGTCTTTGCGGAATGAACCGGTTCGCTGGGTGTACCGTGCATTGAAAGGATATGTTTATCCCTTTTATACCGCCCGGGCCAACGGGAATCTGTTCCTGACTGTAGCAAGCGTCGGTTTTGATTCTCTTGTGGTAGATGGCGTAGGAGCCATGCAGAAACGTCTGCTGAATAAATTCGCCTATGTTTTGCAAAGCACACAACTGGTTCGTCAGGAATTGGTATTCAGTAATTGGCGTTATTCGTTCCGGGTGCGCTTTGATGAGGAAGAGGAGTGGCATACCGGTTCTTCTGTAATTGTAGGAAAAAGCCGGTACTATGCCGGACGCTACAATCTGTTTCAGGATGCCGCCCTGTCTTCGCCATATCTGCATGTGGCCGTCTTTCCGGGAAATAAACGGGCTGATATCTTGAAATATGCTTCCCTCATTGCGCTGGAGGGACTGGATATGGACAAAGGTATTTTATGTCGCAAAGCACGGAAAGTTGAGATTGAATCCGTTAATCTTGTAGAAGATTTTCCGGTGGAACTGGACGGAGACGTAGTGGCATCTACCCCGTTGAAACTTGAGATCATGGATGAATCGTTACGGTTCATTCCGTAAGTATAATCAGGCAGGTATCCGTATGGATAGGAATCATACTGGAAAGCGTATTGGCGTTCTGCTGTTGTTTATTCTAATTGCAGGCGCCATTTACTTTTGGGAAGAGAATCATGTCCGGCTGCTTTTTGCAGGTATTTCCCCGTTTCCTGAAGACGATTACTGGAATACACTGGTTAATGCACTGTTGCGTGATGTATTGCTTCTGATTGCAGCAGGTCTGCTTTTTTTGCGCCGGAAACGGATACCGGACCGGGTGCAGCGCTATTTCCCAGCGGTAGTGCTGGGGGCGGCTTATTTGGGCTTTGCCTGGTATATGCAGCAAAAGCTTGCGCTGGATTCCTATTTTTTAACAACACTGGCCATCTTTGCCGGCCTGCTGAATAACATTGTATTGGTGATCCTGGCTGCAGTGTGGTACCATCACAATCCTTCCAGGTTGAATAAAGCTTTTTATTTTGCGGTATATTTTTTATGTGCGGTTGCCATATTGATGGATGTGGTTTATTTCTGGCAGACGTCCATGCATGTACAGGCGGTATTTTTCCGTAACTTTAACATCTATGCGATTCAGGGGGTCATGTCCTCTTTTTCCAAGACGCAGCTTAAGGAAATCGGAGGGTGTATTCTGGCTATCCTTCTGTTGTTCCGGGTAACGAAGCCCAGAAGACATAAACCCAATGTTGCCTGGGCTCTGCTGGCGGTGCTGGGATTCACGCTTCTTTTTAATCTGTTGTATTTTACCGGAAGCCAGTTGGGGCTGTACGCCTTACATGAATCCGGTTTCTGGAGCGAAGAGCAGATTGAAAAAAGCCGGCAGGAATACCGGGACATGCTGGTGACGCCAGTTGCTATGAATATAATAAGCAAGGCGGCATTTAACAAGGAAAAGGTGATTCAGGCTACCCAGCATAAGAAAAAGGAATTGACGGAAAAAGATAAAGAATGGATGTACAAACTGGGAGTTATGCGAAAACAGTCTTCCCAACCGTTGCCATCTCCGGCCTATGACCGGATTGTCATGCTGGTCCTGGAGTCGGTACACCGGGATTACATTCATTTTTATAATAAGGATATTCCGGCGGAGGCCACGCCGTATCTGGATTCTCTTATAAAGAGGTACCCGCGTATCGATAATTATTATTCTTCTGCCATACCTACTACGGAAGGCCTGAACGCTACCTTCCGGTCCCAGCTGTTATTTGACGGGGACGTGGACGGTGCCGATAAACCTTCTCTTTTCCGAAGCATGCAGGCGAATGGCTTTGACGGTTACTTCCAGAGTGCTTCCAGCCGCTATTACAACAGTGAGTTCCGGCAGTATACGGAGCAGTTTGGCATGGCCCATTACGAAGCCAGAGAAGATTTGGAGAATGCCGGGTATTCCGGTGCTTCCGGCTGGGGGTTCCACAATGACGAGATGTACCGGCGGACATTGGAACAGATGAAAAAACTGAAAGGGCAGAAGTTCTTTTATGTAACCAAAACGCTGGACATGCATCAGCCCTATCCGTATTATGCTACCAAATGGGCTGATACGCCGGAGTCCTTCCGGAATAATCAAATCGTATCCATCCATGGGATGTACTGGGTTGACTGTACGCTGAAGGCATTTTTTAAAGCAGCAGAAGAAGCGGGGCTGATTGATGAACGAACTTTATTCATCATAACCAGCGACCACAATCCTCATTCCGGCGGAGAGTATACGGAACTGGTGAAAAATGAAAAAGACAGGCAGAGCATTGCGCCGATTCCCCTTATTTTTGTTTCCAAAAACCTGGCACCGTTGGAAAATCTGGATAACAGTGCCTACAGTTCCCAGATTGATATAGCGCCGACCCTGTTGTGCCTGCAGGGCATTCAGCCGCCGCAACGGTTTATCGGACGAAATCTGCTGCAGCAATATAAGGAACCGGACTGTGCGTTAGGCTTTTTTGGGGACAAAGCCTATTATTTCAGCCGGGATATGCAGTTTGTGGATAAGATTGACGAGCCATATCCGCAACACGAATATGAAGATGCGCTGGCGAATTATGTCATGTACACATATTATGTGAGCGGATTGCCGGGAGACAAATTGCAGGAATAGAATCTGCAGGTTTGTGAAAGGCAGCGCAAAACCGTACACAATTGCTATTCCATGGATTTATTCGCCTGCGGCTTCGAAACTCGGGGCTGCGCCCCTCAGACAGTCTCGCCGCTGCGGCGAATTTCATCTCATGGAATAACGCAATTGTTCCCAATGTTTTGCTTCTGCCTTTTCCCACCCTGCAGATTCCAGTTTCTGCAAAACTGTTAAATGCATTACACAAATGCTTCTTGACGGAAATATCAAATGGGTTTACACTGACTGTATGTAAGCGTAATTAGTAAAATGTAATTCATGATTTCATTTAATGGTTCAGGTGCAAGTATGAAAACGAATTCTGTGTTTGCGGCAAATTATGTTTTTTCCTTTGGCTATAGCTATTATTACGGCTATGGCTATTTTGCGTGGAAAAAACAGAAGAAAGCATAGAATCGTAAACAGAAAAGGCCGGCGAAGGGACTTCAAAGGCTGCCAACCAAATGCAGGCGGGCTCTTTTACGAGCCCGCTTTTTTAGTATAAAAAAGATGTAAAAATCAACCCGTTTGCCTTCTAAAGATTAAAAGAGATGCGCAGGCATAGAAAAGAAAAGTAATGATATTAATTAAAAATAATCATATATCATTTTAAAAAGGAGAGTGCGTTTACCATGATTATCGTAATGAAACCCAATGCCCCCATTGAAGAAAGAAATAAGATTATTGCCGGTCTGGAAGCAAAAGGTTTTAAGATTGACCTGAGTACCGGTAATCAGGCGGCCATTTTAGGTGTTGTAGGCGATACCAGTACTCTCAATCCACATGATATTATGGTCAATGACTGGATTGAGAAAGTTTTGCGGGTTCAGGAACCTTTTAAACGGGCGAACCGGGCCTTCCATCCCGAGGACAGTGTCATTGATGTAGGCGGAGTGAAAATCGGCGGTAGACAGATGCAGGTCATCGCAGGTCCCTGCAGTGTAGAAACCCGGGAGCAAATCATTGGTGTCGCTAAATCAGTGAAAATGGCAGGGGCGCACCTGATGCGTGGCGGCGCTTTCAAACCGCGTACTTCTCCGTATTCGTTCCAGGGCATGGGGATGCCCGGACTGGAGCTGCTGAAAGAGGCAAAGGCAGAAACCGGTTTACCTATCGTTACGGAAATCATGAGCGCCGATGTGTTGGATAAGTTTGTGGAAGATGTAGACCTGATTCAGGTTGGCGCGCGCAATATGCAGAATTATTCCCTGTTAAAAGAACTGGGCAGGACGAACAAACCGATTTTGCTGAAACGCGGGTTAGCCGCTACGGTTCAGGAATGGATCATGAGCGCTGAATATATCATGGCGGAAGGCAATACCAATGTCATCCTGTGCGAGCGGGGCATCCGCACCTATGAGACCTACACTCGCAACACGTTGGACCTAAGTGCCGTTTGCGCGGCAAAGAAACTGAGCCATCTGCCGGTTATCGTGGATCCCAGTCATGCAGCGGGCCTGTGGTGGATGGTGCCGGCCCTGGCCAAGGCAGCGGTTGCGGTGGGCGCAGACGGACTGATCATCGAGGTACATAACGATCCGGAAAAGGCATTGTGTGATGGGGCGCAGTCATTGAAACCGGAACGTTTTGCAGAGCTGATGGGCGAGTTGAAAGGCATTGCCCGCATTATCGGGCGAGATTTGTAAGTGGCAGCAAGCTTCGATACCCTGTGTCGCAAAGAAAAAATGTGAAACAAGTAGTATTAGTTTCAGTTGTTATTGCAGGAGAATAAGGCGAACATGATTAAACAGTATCAGGAAAAACCGTTACGAGACTTAACCTTTGCCATTGTGGGACTGGGGCTCATTGGCGGTTCCTATGCAAAAGCGCTGCGCAATTTAAAAGTCAGGAAGATTCTTGGCATGGACATCAGTCATGGCATTGCCCGGGCCTGCCTGAACGCCAATATGATTGACGAAATAGTAGAAGCGGATGGCAGTAATCTGAAAGAAGCGGACGTGATTATCTGCAGTGTGTATCCGGAGGCTATCGTGGGTTTTGTGCGGCAGAATGTGCAGAATTTTGCGGAAGGCATGCTGATGACGGATGCCACCGGCGTCAAGGGAACAATGCCGCATGATATTCAGGCACTGCTGCCGGAAGGCTGTGAGTTTATATCCGGTCATCCCATGGCGGGGCGGCAGGGCAGTGGTCTGGGCATGTCGGATGCCGCCATCTTTAACAATTCCAATTATATTATCGTGCCTACGGAAAAAAACTCACCGGAAGCAGTCCGTTGGCTGGAAGAGTTTGCAAAAGCTCTTGGCTGTGCCCGTTCGGTAAAGGTCTCCACGGAAGACCATGATAAAATCATTGCGTATACCAGTGACTTGCCTCATATTACAGCAGTGGCGCTGGTGAACAGCGCATCCTATAATGAAAACACACAGTACTTCATTGCGGGCGGATTCCGGGATGCTACCCGGGTCGCGGATATTAATCCGGACCTGTGGAGCGATTTGTTCCTGTCTAACCGGGCCAATGTGATTGCAGAGATTGAGAATTATCAGAATCAGCTGGAACGCTGGAAAAAGGCGATTGAGAATAATGACAGGGAAACGCTGAAGGAAATTATGCGGGAAGCCGGACCCAGAAGAAGACAGCTGTACTGATCATATCATCTTTTAAAGAGTCATCGGATGAGGTATAATATAGCCTGACAGGTTTAAGGGAGATTATATGCGAAACGTGCATGTGGAGTTAGGATCAAAAAGTTATGATATAGTAATTGATAGAGGACTGCTGCCTCATGTTGGCAGCAGAATTAAAACGCTTCTTCCCAAAGTAGAAAAAGTAGCAGTCATTACGGACAGTAACGTAGGGCCGCTGTATGCTTCGCTGTTGCAGGAATCTTTGGAAAACGCAGGTTTCTCTGTTGCGATGCTTACCTTTACTGCCGGAGAAGCAAGCAAAAATCTGCAAACACTGGGAACCCTGTACGACGGTCTGGCGACAGCCGGCCTGACCCGCAGTGACGCGTTGATTGCTTTGGGCGGCGGTGTGACCGGTGACATGGGCGGCCTTGCGGCGG
This sequence comes from uncultured Succiniclasticum sp., assembly GCF_902793885.1. NCBI lineage: Bacteria > Bacillati > Bacillota > Negativicutes > Acidaminococcales > Acidaminococcaceae > Succiniclasticum > uncultured Succiniclasticum sp. The sequence goes on along the minus strand of NZ_CADBFF010000012.1, from coordinate 61,504 downwards.
CGACCTTTTTGCGGGGTATATCCTTTATCCAGATTCCTACATCTCTTCTGGCTACGGTAGACAGCAGCGTGGGCGGAAAGGTTGCCGTTGATTTATCTGGAGGTAAAAACCTGGTGGGCGCTTTTTACCAGCCTAAGGCAGTCTTTATTGATCCGGACTTGTTGAAAACGCTGCCGGTACGTTACCTTCATGACGGGCTGGCAGAAGTGATAAAATATGGCTGCATCATGGACAAAGAGTTGTTTGTGATGCTGGAGAAGATACAAAGCGATGAGGAACTGCTGAATCATGTGGACGAGATTATAGAAATATGCTGCAACATAAAGGCGCGCATTGTGGAGCATGACGAGTTCGATACGGGGGAACGGATGCTGCTGAATTTCGGACACACCCTGGGCCACGCGGTGGAAAAGACATTCCATTTTGACAGATACAGTCACGGGGAAGGCGTGGGTATCGGTATGGTGCTGCTGACACGTCAGTCTGAAGAACTCGGGCTGACAGAACGGGGCACTGCTGACCGGATTGCTGCGTTACTGCAGAAATTCCAGCTTCCAATTGCTGTGGATATGCGACGGGATGATTTCCTGCAAGCCATTGCGTTGGACAAGAAAAAGCGCGGTTCACATCTGACTCTGATTCTGCTGAAAGAAATCGGGGATAGTTTCCTGCAAAACGTTGCGTTCCATGAATTGACCCGGTATCTTCCGTAAGAAAAGAAGCATGGAATACCTGTTGTACTGTTGTACCGGCTTAGGCAAGTACATGAAGGCTTTTAATGTTGCAGTTCGGTACGTGATGTGCTGGTCGGTCTGTGCTTCCTAAGGTTAAAATTTTATTCTATGAGATAGTTAGAACAAAAGGTATTAAGAAAATTTGAAAAGGATTGGTTATGACGATTTATAAAATTACCCCTCAGTTTATTAACGGCAGCGTGCTGGTTCCGTCTTCCAAAAGCATGGGGCACCGTATGTGCATCTGTGCGGGACTGTCCGGCCGTAATTGTATAGTGGACAATATAGCTATTTCCAAAGATATCGAAGCGACCAACCGTTGCCTGGAAGGGCTGGGCGTCACAATTACAGAAGTGGCTTCCCGGCATGAAGGGCGCACTGCATTTCAGTTCTACTGGCTTCACAAGTTCTCGTTAGGGCCGGTTACTGTAGATTGTGGGGAATCCGGTTCTACGCTGCGTTTTTTTATCCCGTTAGGCGCTCTGTGCAACAGGCCGTTTACGTTTAAGGGCCAGGGGAAACTGGTTTCGCGGCCTCTGCAACCGTATTATGATATATTTGATAAACAGGAACTGCGTTATTATACCGCTGAAAACGGACAACTGCCTTTAACAGTATACGGCAGGCTGAAACCGGGAGCTTATGTACTGCCGGGAGATGTGAGTTCCCAGTTCGTTTCCGGACTGTTATTCGCGTTGCCGTTGCTGCCGGATGACTCCACACTGAAGATTCTGCCTCCGTTAGAATCCTCCAGTTACATTGAACTGACCTTGAGCAGTCTGCAAATGTTTGGCATAAACATAGAGCGTAAAAATCGGTTCTATTACAAAATATACGGCAAGCAGACTTACCGTGCGCCGTCGGAACGTGTGCAGGTGGAGGGAGACTGGTCCCAGGCGGCGTTCTGGCTGGTGGCTGGCACAATCGGAAGTGGGGAAAAAGTACGCTGTAAAGGATTGAACAGAGATTCTCTTCAGGGAGACAGGGCGATTCTGACAATATTGCGCAGAATGGGCGCAAAATTTATAGTACGGAAGGACATGATTACCGTTCTTCCGGCCCGGCTGCACGGTTGTGAAATTGATGCGTCGGACTGTCCGGACCTGGTACCGGTCCTGTCGGTAGCAGCGGCAGTGGCTGAAGGAACTACCCACATCATCCATGCGGGACGGCTTCGAATCAAAGAATGCGACCGTCTGGCTGCTATGCACTCGGAACTGACGAAACTGGGAGCGGACATTACAGAAGAACCGGAAGGTCTGCTGATTAAAGGCAAGCCGGAAGGATTGAAAGGCGGAGCGGTTGTGGATGCCTGGAACGACCACCGGATTGCCATGAGCATGGCTGTTGCCGCACTGGCGTGTAAAGAACCGGTTACCCTGACAGGAGGCGAAAGCGTCAGCAAATCCTATCCGGAATTCTGGAACGATTATGCTTCCGTGGGAGGTAAAGCGGAAGAGTTGAGGTGACGTAAAGAAATGAGTGCAACCTTTGGACGCAACTTGCGTATGACGATCTTCGGGGAATCCCACGGCAAGGGAATCGGTCTGGTGCTGGACGGTCTGCCGCCGGGGACACCGATAGAGGAAGAGTTTATCAAAGAAGAAATGGCGCGGCGGGCTCCGGGGAAGAATCAGATGAGTACCCAGCGCCAGGAAAAAGATGCTTTCATCATAGAAAGCGGTGTGTTTGAGGGTAAGGCAACGGGGACCCCTCTATGTGTGCTGATTCCTAACAGTGACCAGCATTCCAAAGATTACAGTCTTCTGAAAGATGTGATGCGTCCCGGACATGCGGATTATGCTGGCAAGGTTCGCTATAAAGGCTTTAACGATTACCGGGGCGGCGGGCATTTTTCCGGTCGTCTCACAGCACCGCTGGTGTTTACCGGCGCCGTAGCCAAGACCGTGCTGGCACAAAAGGGCATCGTCGTGGGCGCTCATGTTGCCCGTATCGGAAAGATTACAGATGATTTGTTTAATCCGTTGGGTGAAATGGCAGAACGGTTGCAGGCGTTGCGTAAATTTACCCTGCCTGTGCTGGATGACGGCAAAGCTTCTCTTATGGAAGCAGAAATCCTGGCTGCCCGGGAGCAGATGGACAGCGTGGGCGGCATTGTGGAAGTGATGGCTGCAGGGATGCCCCCTGGCGTCGGAGATCCTTTTTTTGATTCACTGGAAAGCCGCCTGAGTCATGCACTGTTTTCCGTTCCGGCAGTAAAAGGCATAGAATTCGGCGCAGGCTTTGCTTTGGCGGCACGGAAAGGCAGCGAGGCCAACGACCCGATGACGTTTGACAAAGGAAAGGTCAGAACGACCCGCAACAATAATGGAGGCATAACCGGAGGCATCACCAATGGAATGCCTGTCCTGTTCCGTGTAGCCATCAAGCCTACACCGTCCATCGGTCAGCCCCAGCAGACTGTGAACGTGACGGAAGGCAAAGATACGATTCTGGAAGTTAAAGGACGGCACGACCCCTGCATCGTTCCCAGAGCTGTTCCGGTAATCGAAGCGGTTACTGCGTGGGTGTTGCTGGACATGTTGTTGGACTGATACTGTAAAAATCAGTTAAAAAGATTTGAGTTTTGTTTATCTCAGTGTGGTAGTAATATGTTTGCTGCTAAGGCAGAACGCATAATGAAAGGATGACGAACGTGGCGGAACCGGATTTAACAAAACTGCGACAGGAAATCGACCGGCTGGACGCAATCCTGACCGATACGCTGGAAAAACGGATGGATGTGGTGCAGCAGGTTGCCGCGTATAAAGATGCCCGTAATATGCAGGTGCTGGACCGGGAGAGAGAAGAGCAGGTCACTGCCAAAGTGGTGGGAATGCTGAAAAATCCTGCCTATGCCCCGCATATGAAACAGATTATGGAAAAGATTATGGAGACCAGCCGTAATCTGCAGATTGACATATTGGCGGCGAATATTAAACAGAAAGAGAAAAACGCCGACCCGATCCGTGTCGGGTATCAGGGAGTGAAAGGTTCTTTCAGCCATCAGGCGCTGGAAGACTACTTTGCGGACATTGCCAAAGTGGAGATGAATTTTGTCCATTTTGAGGATGTAGTGACAGCAGTTAAGAATCACGAAATCAAATACGGCGTACTGCCCATTGAGAACTCTTCCACCGGAGGCATCACGGAAGTGTATGACCTGGTGCGAAAGTATGACTGTCATATCGTCGGGGAAAAGATCATCAAGGTAGATCAGAACCTGTTGGGCCTTCCCGGCGCCAGCATCGATAATCTGAAACAGGTCTATTCCCATCCCCAGGGGTTGGAACAGAGCAGGGAATTCTTCAGGAAGCATCCTGCAATTGAACTGATTCCGTTCTTCAATACGGCCCGCAGCGCCCAGATGGTCAGCGAGAGCGGCAATCCGGCAAAAGGCGCAGTGGCCTCCCGTCAGGCGGCCAAGTTGTATGGGCTGGAGATCCTGGCGGCTAATATCAATTACAATTCAGCGAATCGCACCCGGTTCATCATCATCGCCGATCAGCCGGAGCACCGGCCGGATGCGGACAAGATTACCGTGGTCATCGCTACACAGCATGAACCGGGCTCCCTGTACAAAGTGCTGCAGCATTTTTATAAAGGCGGCCTGAATATGCTGAACCTGGAATCCCGTCCTATGGAAGGGCGTTCCTGGGAGTATTTCTTCCATATTGACCTGACGGGCAATTTATCAGATCCCAAAGTGCGGCGGGGGTTGCAGGACGTGGCGGAATACAGTGCTTACTGCAAAATTTTGGGTAACTACGTAGCCGATGGGGAGAATGCATAAATGAAATTTGGATTGTTAGGCGCCAGACTGGGGCACAGCCTGTCGCCGCAGATTCATCAGGAAGTGTTCCGACAACTGGGCATTGAAGCGACTTACGAACTGATTGAAGTTCCAACGGAAAAACTGGCGGATAAAGTAGCGGAGCTGCGGAAAAATTACAGGGGACTGAACGTAACCATACCTCACAAGGTAGCGGTAATGGACAGTCTGGACTATATTGCAGCCGAGGCGAGGGCTATCGGTGCAGTAAACACGATTTTGTTTAAAGACGGCAGGGCTTCAGGTTTTAATACGGATTATTTCGGCTTTGCCCGGCTGCTTGAACATAATGGACTGGTGCCCGAAGGAAAAGATGTCTGTGTGCTGGGAACCGGTGGGGCCAGCCGGGCGATTCTTCAGTGCGTTAAGGATATGCAGGCCCAAAGCATCACGGTGATTTCCCGGGTAATCGAAAACGCTCCGGAAGATATACGGGCGCATTATACGGTAAAAACCTATGAAGATTTGAAGACACTGGATGGCGATTTGCTGATCAACTGTACGCCGGTAGGGATGTTTCCGAATGTGGAGGCTTCGCCTGTGGACGGTGCGGTCATGGAACACTTTGCGGCGGCAGTGGATATTATCTATAATCCGGCAGAAACAAAATTTATGAAGCTGGCGCGGCAGCAGGGAAAACCGGCAGTAAACGGACTGTTCATGCTGGTTGCCCAGGCGGTAGCGGCAGATGAAATCTGGCTGGAGCGTAAGCTGGACGCCGGATTAATAGCGGGCGTGACAGATACGATTGCAACATTGTTATAGTTTCTGAAGCGTATGCGGCGCCAGCGTTGACAATACCTGAAATTTTTGTTTGTACATAATTGGTGGAAGTAATGAAAAATATAGTGCTGATTGGTATGCCCGGCTGCGGGAAGAGTACGCTGGGGCGTTGTTTGGCGGAAAGGCTGGGCAGAGATTTTATTGACGCCGATCCGGAAATTGAAAAGGATGCCGGAAAGACCATACCGGAATTGTTTGCGATAAGCGAGGACTGCTTTCGCAGACAGGAAACCCTGACAACGAAGCGTCTGGCTACGCTACAGAATAAGGTGATGGCCATGGGGGGCGGTGTCGTTTTGCGGCAGGAAAACATAAGCAGCTTAAAAGAAAACGGGTTGGTCATATTTTTGGATCGTTCTCCGGAAGATATCATCGGTGACGTGGATACAAAAACAAGACCCCTGCTGGCAGCAGGGCGGCAACGAATCTATGATTTGTATGCGCAGCGGGAAGCATTGTACCGTGCGGCAGCAGACGTGACGGTGCGGAACAAGGGCAGTCTGAGAGATGTACTGGCCGCATTGGCGGAAGCGGCAAAGAAAGCGGAATTATAAAATAGAAAAGGATGTGCGACCATGAAGAAAATTTTAGTGCTGAACGGACCTAATATCAATATGCTGGGCGTTCGGGAAACCGGTGTATACGGAACGGCAACCTATGAAGACCTGTGTGAAATGATTCGCAAGAAAGCAGAAGAATTGCATATCGCAGTAGAAATTAAACAAAGTAATTCCGAAGGGGAACTGGTAGACTGGATTCAAATCTGCTATAATAAAACAGATGGCATTATTATTAATCCCGGCGCCTATACCCACTACAGTGTGGCAGTTTTGGACGCACTGAAAGCCGTAAACATCCCTGCAGTGGAAGTGCACATCAGCAACATCCACCAGCGGGAAGAATTCCGCCATCGCTGTGTTACTACGGCCGGCTGTACCGGGCAGATCTGCGGATTAGGATTGCAGGGCTATTTGCTGGCGCTGGAGTATCTGGCCGGGAAGTAGCGCAACAAGGAAGAGAGCTGATTATAACTTATGTATATTCTTTACAATATTTTAATCATTCTGGCGTTTATTATCATAGTGCTTCCGTATTTCCTCTACCGGCTGGTCAAGGAAAAAGGTTTTGGAAACCGCTTCCGGCAAAACATGGGACTGGTTCGCAGGGAAGAAATTGCTCCTGTAGCGGATACTAACTGCATCTGGCTTCACGGTGCGTCAGTAGGAGAAATGGTGGCCATCAGTCCTCTGGTAAAAGAAATCAAAAAAATAATGCCGGAGCGGAAAGTGTTGGTTTCCGCCGTTACGGTAGGCGGTTACGATATGGCCAGGCAGATTATGCCGGAAGCAGATGCCATCATCAACTTTCCGCTGGATCTGCCCTTTGTGGCGTCATCCATGGTGAGTCGTATCCGCCCGGGCATCTTTATAATGGTAGAAACGGAATTATGGCCTAATTTCCTGCGGGCCATCCGGAAACGGAATATCCCCGCGATGATGATGAATGGCCGTATCTCGGAAAAATCCGCTAAAAATTACCGGTATCTGTCCGGTCTTTTGCGTGATATGCTGAATACCATAAACCTCTTCTGCATGCAGTCCAGTATTGATGCCAAATATATAACCCAACTGGGTGCGGATCCTGAAAAAATCATTGTCACCGGCAACACGAAATTTGACCAGACCTACGCGGAGGTTTCCCCGAAAGATCTGGCAACCTATAAAACAGAACTGGGGCTGGGGGAAGATGACTATCCTGTCATTGTGGCAGGTTCCACCCACCGTACGGAAGAGGAAGCCGTGCTGACTTCCTTTACCGCCCTGCGCAAGAAGTATCCTCATGCCCGCCTGATTATTGCGCCCCGTAAGCTGAACCGGATTGAAGAGATTAAAAAGGTGAATGCCAAATTTGGTTATGAGATGGGCTTTCGTTCCAAACTGAAGGAAATGGAAGGGAGCCGGCCTGAATTTCCGGTACTTATGCTTGATACCATTGGTGAACTGGGCCGCATATATGCCATAGGGGATATTGTATTTGTCGGTGGCAGCCTGGTGCGTTACGGCGGCCACAATGTACTGGAACCGGCGGCTCATGCCAAACCCATTTTGGTGGGCCCCAGCATGGAAGATTTTAAAGACTCGTACGCCCTGTTAAGCAAAGCTGGTGCCTGTCGTATGGTATCTGATACAGCTGGTCTGACAGAAGCGTTTCTGGAAATTGCCGATGACGATGTCCTGCGTAAAAAAATGGGGGACGCTTCCATCCAGATCATACGGGAGAATCGCGGCGCCGCCTTGAAAACCATTCACTATCTGACAGATCTTTTGAATCAGAAAGATTTGGCTGGCAAGTAATGGTAGCAAAAACAGCATCAGGCAGGGTATAAGCAAAATATAGGAAATGATTGCGTCATTCCATGAGATGAAATGTGCCGTCATGGCGAGACTGTTTGAGGGCCGAAGCCCGAGTTTCGAAGCCATAGGCACATAAATCCATGGAATAGCAATCATTGACGTTTTTGCTTATACGCTGCCTGATGCTGTTTTTGTTTCAAATTTTACAAAACTTCCATTTGACTTTTTGTGAGGAAACGCCTATAATCTCTTTTATAAAAGCAAAATGCAACTTTATGAAAGAGAAAAGTAAATCCCAGACTGTTACAGAGAGACGGTGGGCAGTGCGAACCGTCCTGTCGAAGATTGAATTCCGCTCTGGAGAAGGCAGGGGTTGCAACCTGTCCGGTTCCGGCCGATATCCCGGGAATGAGGCTGTAACGTTTACAATGAGAGCAGGCATCTTGCGAAAAACGCAGGTGATCCGGCTTTTAAGAAAGGTTGCAGTGAACTAAGGTGGCACCACGCGAGCTCATATGACATACGAACTCCCGTCCTTATGAAAGGACGGGAGTTTTTTTAATTGCTTTTGCTTCGGTCCTTATCGGCAGCCAACGAGATTGCCATGCGCTGCCTAAAGAAAAGGAGGAAAATGAAAATGAAAAAAATTATTGTGACGGAAAAAATTTCGGACAAAGGTGTTGCGTTGTTAAAGGCGCAGAAAGATCTGCAGGTTGATGTGGAGATGAATCTCTCCCGGGAAGAACTGTTGAAACGGATCCCTGAGTACGATGCCATCATTGTCCGCAGCGTAACGAAAATCAATGAAGAGTTTTATGAACATGCAACCAACCTGAAGGTTGTAGGCCGTGCCGGTAACGGTGTGGATAACATCCAGATGGAAGGCGCTACAAAGCGGGGCATCATTGTCGTAAATACACCGGAATCCAATATCGTTTCCGCTGCCGAGCACACCATCGGTCTGATGCTGTCTTCCTGCCGCAATACGGTAAAAGCTCATAAGATGATTGAAAGCCGCGTCTGGAACCGTGACGGCCTGAAAGGCATGGAACTGATGGGAAAGACTCTGGGCATTATCGGTCTGGGCCGCATCGGCGGTCTGGTTACCACCCGCATGCAGGCCTTTGGCATGAAGGTCATTGCTTACGATCCGTACATTGCGGATGCCCGGTTCAAAAAATACAATGTTAAGAAATGTGAAACGCTGGACGAACTGCTGAAGGAATCCGACGTAATCACCATTCATACTCCGAAAACCGAAGAAACTATGAATATGATTACCTACAAAGACTGGCAGAAATGCAAGAAGGGGGTTCGTGTGGTAAACTGCGCCCGCGGCGGTCTGTATAATGAACAGGATCTGGCAAAAGCGATCCGTGAGGGTCTGGTGGCCAGCGCCGGTGTCGACGTGCTGGTAGACGAACCGAAGCCCATCTCCCCGCTGATCGATCTGCCCCAGTGCGTGCTGACTCCCCATCTGGGCGCCGACACACAGGAAGCGCAGGACAACGTAGGTATTGCCATTGCAGAAGAAGTGATTGCCGCGCTGCGGGGTGAAATGGTACCCAATGCTGTAAACCTTCCGGCGTTGCAGGCTGGCGAACTGGATACCGTGAAAAAGTTCATGGCGCTTGGCGAAGACCTGGGCAAACTGTATTATCAGCTGGAGCATAGCGCAGTAGAAAAGGTTGAGGTAATCTACAGCGGAGCCCTGGCTGAAATCGAAACCGATATGGTGACCCGTGCCGTACTGAAAGGGCTGTTTGAGCCTGTTCTGAAAGAACGTGTAAACTATGTCAATGCGGAACTGACGGCGGAAGGCCGCGGTGTGGAAGTGATTGAAAGCAAGGAAAACAGTCCGGTGAACCTGCTGACGGTAAAAGTACACACAAAGAAAGGTACGTTTACAGCGGCCGGCAATGTGAATCCGGAAGGAGAAGTCCGCATCAAAGATATCAACGGCTACCAGTTTGACATTGAACCCGCTGCTTTCATGCTGGCTGTCAATAATGAAGACAAACCCGGCATGATCGGCCAGATCGGTACGCTTCTGGGTGCTTCCAAAGTTAACATTGCTACCATGCAGGTAAGCCGCAACCAGCAGAACGGTGTGGCTATGATGTTCCTGACCGTGGACAGTGAGGTTGGCAAGGAAACCCTGAAGCTGCTGCAGGGATTGGATGGCATTACGAAAGTTCAGCTGATTAAAATCTGATTTACATCAAAACTATCTTAAGGGGAAACGTGGGGAACTCTGCGTTTCCTCTTTTTTAGTCAGCGTATCCTAAAGTATTTTCTGTTTGCCATAGATTTTTCCATGACTGTTTTGTTATAATGATTACAGACTGGTATAAGATAGGCAAACAAGACTGGTAAAAGATGAGACAAACATGATTGAGGGGGAGGTTTGCCATGTCATCTGATAAACAGCTGCATAAAGACAAAGATTTCAGCTTTGAACCGGTTCCGTTATATGCAAGAAAATCCTTTTGGTCCATGTTTTTTATCATGCTGGGTTTCACGTTCTTTTCAGCCAGCATGTCGGTAGGCGCTACCATGGGCAACGGCCTGGACCTTACTGAATTTATCTTTTCTGTCCTTTTTGGAGGCATTATCCTTGCTGTCTACACCGGCATTTTAGGATATATCGGCTGCGGCACGGGGCTTTCGTTTGACTTGCTGGCCCGGCGTTCCTTTGGCGTGGCCGGTTCCCGCCTTCCGTCCCTGTTGATCAGTCTGACGCAGATTGGCTGGTTCGGCGTGGGGGTTGCCATGTTTGCGTTTCCCGCTGCGGAAGTGCTCCGTGTAAATCCGTTGCTGCTGATTGCTGCCGGCGGTTTCTGTATGACCGCTTCTGCGTACTTTGGCATACGGGGCATGGAAATTGTCAGCTATGTTTCCGTTCCGCTGATCCTTGTTCTGGGTACGTACTCAATGGTTACGGCTACTCATGCCGGCGGCGGGCTTGCAGCGGTTTTTGCCAGAAGCGTAGGCGGTATCACAGTGTTTAACGCCATTGGGATGGTGGTGGGTTCTTTTGTCAGCGGCGGAACGACGACGCCGAATTTTACCCGCTTTGCCAAAGATAAAAAAACCGCTGTGTTCACTACGGTTGTTGCGTTTCTGATCGGTAACTCGCTGATGTTTGCTTTCGGCGCGGTAGGCGGAGCCTTTACCGGGAAAGATGATATTTTTTATGTGATGATGGCTCAGGGACTTCTGCTTCCTGCCCTTGTTGTGCTGGGCGCCAACATCTGGACGACGAATGATAACGCGCTGTACAGCGGGGGGCTCAGTCTTTCGAATATAACAGGGATCCGCAAGCGTCCTCTGGTAATCGTAAGCGGTGTGATTGGTACGTTAGCTTCCGTCTATCTTTACAATAACTTTGTAAGCTGGCTCAGCTTTTTAAATGCAACGCTGCCGCCGATAGGCGCCATCATTATCTTTGACTATTTTGGGCATCCGCAGCATTACGAAGAAGGGGCAGAAGCGGCCCCGGGCGTTCATTGGGGTGCAGTGGCTGGTGTCATTGCCGGCGCACTGACCGGGAATTTTCTCCATGCCGGTATTGCCAGTATCAACGCCATGATTGTGGGATGCTTCTGCTATCTTGTGTATGATAAAGTTGCAGGCCGCTGATGTGATTTGATAAAACAGGAGACTGTCATGCTGTTTACCAATGCGTGTATTGAAAACAAAACGAAACTACAGGATATCAGGGTTAAAAACGGTTTGTTTGCGGAAATCGGAACAAAGCTGCTGCCGGAAGCAGGCGAAACTGTGACGGACCTGCGGGGCAGGCTGGTTCTTCCTCCGTTTATTGAATCCCATGTCCATCTGGATACCTGCCTGACAGCGGGTGATCCGGTTTGGAACCGGTCCGGGACGCTGTTTGAAGGTATCGAATGCTGGACGAAACGGAAAAGTAAGCTGAACAAGGTTGATATACGGGAGCGGGTCAGCCGCGCGGTTCGCATGTATGCGGATCACGGAGTCCAGTATATACGCACCCATGTTGATGTGACCGATCCATCGCTGATGGCTTTGGAAACCATACTGGAGCTCAGGGAAGAACTGAAAGACTTAATGGAAATCCAAATCGTGGCCTTTCCCCAGGAAGGTATCCTCAGTTATCCCAACGGCAGGCAGCTGATGCGGGATGCGGTGCGCATGGGGGCAGATGCGGTGGGGGCTATTCCTCATTTTGAATTTACCCGGGAATACAGTGTGGAATCCCTTAATTTTGCTTTACATCTGGCTGCGGAGCATGAACTTCTGGTGGATGTGCACTGTGATGAAATTGATGATGAAGCGTCCCGGGGACTGGAAACACTGGCTACCCGTGCGTTGGAACTGGGGCTGTATGACCGTGTTACGGCCAGCCATACCACTGCCATGCATTCGTATAACAACGCCTATGTGCAGCGGCTGATGCGGCTTCTGAAAATGAGCCGTATCAATTTTGTGGCAAATCCCCTGGTGAATACGCATTTGCAGGGAAGGGCAGACACGTATCCGAAACGGCGGGGCGTTACCCGCGTAAAAGAACTGTTGTCGGAAGGCGTCAATGTTTCCTTCGGGCACGATGATATCTGTGATCCCTGGTATCCGATGGGAAACGGCAATTTGCGGGACGTGGTGTTCATGGGACTGCATGTGTGTCAGATGATGGGCTATCAGGATATTATGGACAGTTACCGGTTTATTACGACCAACGCAGCAAGAACGCTGCATGTGCTTGACCGTTATGGAATTGAACCTGGGAAACCGGGCAGCTTTATCGTGGTGGATGCCAAAAATTATTACGAGGCGTTGAATTTTAATTCGCCTGTACTTCTCTCGTTTAAAAATGGAAACTGCATAAGAAAGTTACATAGCAGCGAATGCAACATTGTTTCTGACAGGTGATACTGTTTCTTGCTGTCTTTATATATCGTAAAATTTGATTCACAGGATTTTTATAAAATGTTATAATAAAATGTAATTTTAGTTCAGCCCTTTTTGTTGTCAATGCTGTTTTCTGATTTGTAAGGAGGTTATTTTATATGGATGCAAATGCTAACGAGAAAATTTTGGCTAAAGACGTAATGAAAACCGAGATTATTTCTGTGTCGCCGGAAACAACGGTCAAGGAAGTTGCACGTCTTATGATTGAAAATAAAATTTCTGCCTTTCCTGTGGTAAATAAGTATAATGAAATTGTGGGTGTAATTAGTGAGAACGATTTAATCAGTAAAATCGTTAAACCCCATGAACCGGGGCTCATGACATACCTGTTCCATGCGGCTCTTGCTTCAAGCAATGAAGTGCTGGAATATCGCAAGGCGATGGCCCGCTGGAATGCGCAAACCGCGGAGGACGCCATGACGTCTCCCGCAATTTGTGTAAGTCCTGACGATACGATTGAAAAAGTTGGCCAGGTAATGCTTGATGATAAGGTGAAACGTGTTTTTGTAGCGGAAGAAGGACATCTTTTGGGCGTCATCAGCCGTTCTGCATTTGTGGAACTGCTTTTGCGGGATTAACATTGTGTAATTGAAATACCGGGATGAGGCAGTTTTAACCTGAGAAACGGAAAAAAGACATAGTACGATAATTCGGACCAGGCATTGTATTTTGAAATACAAAAGTTAAGGACCTAGCCTGGGAAACGGAGGTAATCATGCAGGACGGAACATTGGAAAAACTATTTCACCTGCGGGAGAATGGCACCACGGTAAAAACAGAGATCATGGCCGGTATCACCACATTTATGACCATGGCTTATATTCTGGCTGTTAACCCGTCGATTCTGAGTGTGACAGGCATGGATAAGGGAGCACTGCTGACAGTTACGGCACTGGCTTCCTGTTTTGCGACGCTGCTGATGGCAGCTTTCGCCAACTATCCCTTTGCGTTATCTGCGGGCATGGGGTTGAATGCCTTTTTTGCTTTTACAGTAGTAAAACAGATGGGTTATTCCTGGGAGATGGCCCTGGCTGCCGTCTGCGTGGAAGGCCTCATCTTTATTGTCCTGTCTCTGACTAATATCCGGCAGGCAGTGTTTGACGTTATTCCTCTTAGCCTGAAACGGGCAGTATCCGTGGGCATCGGTTTGTTTATCGCCCTGATCGGCTTGTTCAACGCGCAGATTATTGTAGGTAATCCGGCGACAAAAATCGCCTTGTTTAACTTTAAACAGTCTATGGCGGGCGGAACCTTTCATACAGTGGGCATTACGGTATTGCTGGCAATTATTGGCATTGTCATCACGGGCATTATGCTGGCACGGGATATAAAAGGCGGTATTCTCTGGGGTATTCTGGCAACCTGGATCTTGGGTATACTCTGTGAAGTGACCGGTCTGTATGTGCCGAATCCCAAAGTGGGAGCCTTCAGCGTGCTGCCTGACTTTTCTGCAGGCCTGGCTTCTTTCCTGCCGGCGGATCCTTCTCCGATTTTCCTGAAGCTGGATTTCAGCAAGGTTGCTTCCCTTGATTTTTTGGTAATCGTTATGTCTTTCCTGTTTGTTGACTTTTTTGATACACTGGGAACTTTGATGGGTGTTGCTTCCAAGGCGAATATGCTGCGCAAGGACGGAACGCTTCCCAATATTAAGGGCGCCCTGATGGCTGACTCCGTGGGTACGGTGGCCGGTGCGCTGATGGGGACCAGTACCATTACGACGTTTGTGGAATCGGCTTCCGGTGTCAGTGAAGGCGGGCGTACCGGTTTGACGGCTGTCACTACGGCGGTGCTGTTCTTCCTTTCTCTGTTTCTGTCGCCTTTCTTTATGGCAATTCCTGCGTTTGCGACAGCTCCCGCGCTGGTCATGGTTGGTTTTCTGATGGTTTCTTCTATTTCTCAGATTGATTTCCGTAATCTGCCGGAAGCAATTCCTGCCTATATGTGCATCATCGCCATGCCGTTTGCCTACAGCATCTCGGAAGGTATTTCCTTTGGCATCATTTCCTATGTGCTCGTGAATACGCTGACCGGTCATACAAGCCGTGTGAGTCTGCTGTTGTATATTTTAGCGGTGATATTCATTGCAAAATATGTGCTGATTTGATTCTTGTTTCCCAAAAATCCTTATTTTGTTTTTACAATTTTACATTTTGGTTTATGAGGAGGGGTTTCTTATGGGCATGACAATGACACAGAAAATTCTCGCCATGCATGTGGGCCGGGAATTTGTGGAGGCCGGGGATCTGCTGGTTTCCCAGGTAGATCTGATTCTGGCGAATGACATTACCGGTCCTCCGGCAATCAATGAGTTTGAAAAAATTGGGCGTCCCATTTTTAATAAAGATAAAATCGCGCTGGTGCCGGATCATTTTTCTCCCTGCAAGGATATCAAATCCGCTACCCTGTGCAAACAGATGCGTGATTTCGCCAGAAAGCATAATATTACCAATTATTTTGAAGTGGGACGCATGGGCATCGAACATGCGCTGCTGCCGGATAAAGGCCTGGTAGCCCCCGGTGAGATCGTCATCGGCGCGGATTCCCATACCTGCACGTACGGCGCATTAAATGCTTTGTCCACCGGTATGGGCCAGACGGATATCGGCTGCGCCATGGCCAGCGGTACCACCTGGTTCAAGGTTCCCGCTGCCATCAAAGTAGAGCTTTCCGGCAAATTGCCCAAATATGTAAAAGGCAAAGACCTGATCCTGACCCTCATCGGCATGATCGGCGTGGACGGCGCCCGTTACCAGAGTCTGGAATTCACCGGCCCCGGCGTAGCGGAACTGGACATGTCCGACCGTTTCACCATCTGCAACATGGCCATTGAGGCCGGTGGTAAGAACGGCATCTTCCCGGTGGACGCCAAGACGGAAGCTTTCCTGAAAGGCAGGGTAACTCGTCCGTGGACAGCAGTGGAAGCAGATCCGGACGCGGTTTATGAACGTGTCGTAAAGATTGACCTGTCAAAACTGGTACCTGTAACTTCATATCCGCATCTGCCGGAAAATACACATCCGGTCAGTGAATCCCATCATATCAAGATTGATCAGGTCGTGGTAGGTTCCTGCACCAACGGGCGGCTGGAAGACATTGCCCAGGCTGCGGAAGTGCTGAAAGACCATAAAGTGAACGAAAATGTCCGCTGCATCATCATACCGGCTACCCAGGAAATTTACCAGGAAGCCATCCGGTTGGGCTATGTGGATATTTTCATCAATGCCGGCGCGGCGGTTTCCACGCCTACCTGCGGACCTTGTCTGGGCGGTTACATGGGCATCCTGGCAGCAGGCGAGCGCTGCGTTTCCACTACCAACCGCAATTTCCGCGGACGTATGGGCCACGTGGACAGTGAAGTGTACCTGGCCAGCCCCTACACGGCGGCAGCCAGTGCGGTAAAAGGTTATATCGCTTCGGCAGAGGAGGTATTAGGATGAGCAAGATCTGGCGTTACGGGGATCATGTGGATACGGATGTAATCATTCCGGCCCGTTATCTGAATATTTCTGATTTCAAAGAACTGGCAGAACATGCCATGGAAGATATTGATACCACCTTTGCTCCCAATGTTAAAAAAGATGAGATCATGGTGGCGGGAAAAAATTTCGGCTGCGGCTCTTCCCGTGAGCATGCTCCCGTGGTAATCAAAGTAAAAGGCATCAAGTGCATCATCGCGGACAGCTTCGCCCGCATCTTCTACCGCAATGCCATCAACATCGGTCTGCCGGTGCTGGAAATTGGCGCTGAGGTAGAGAAAATTGAAAAGGGCGATGATGTGGAAGTGGATCTGAAGACCGGCGAAATTAAAATTGTGAATAAGAATCTGGTCATCAAAACAAAACCCTTGCCGGATTTCTGTCAGAAGATTGCAGACTGCGGCGGCCTGGTCAATTATGCAAAAGCGCAGGCAAAGTGAAAGAAAAGGTACAATAAATAGGCGAAGTCATTTCGGCTTCGCCTTACAAAGTTTATCTGAACAGATATATGGAAACAAATTCGTCTGCACGCTGACCGGTGCTTTTTGTGACTGACTGCGTCAATGTCCCTCAACGCAGCTACGGCTGCGCCCTCGGGCCATTTCCTTGTCAGTCGCAAAAAGCCCTCGGTCATCGCACAAACTCATTTAATCAGCGTTTCCATAGAAATTACAATGACAAGGAGACTGTCGGTTATGAAAATCACGTTATTACCGGGCGACGGCATCGGCCCGGAAATTGTAACTGCTACTGTAAAAGTTATGGACGCGGCGGCTAAAAAGTTCGGTTTTGCCCTGGAATACGATCATCAATTGCTGGGCGGCTGTGCCATTGACGCCTATAACGATCCCTATCCGGAAGTGACGCAAAAATCTGCCAACGCAGCAGACGCTGTGCTGTTAGGTGCAGTAGGAGGACCCAAGTGGGATAACGTAGATCCGTCCATCCGTCCGGAAAAAGGGCTGCTGCGTATCCGTAAAGATTTAGGACTGTACTGTAACCTGCGCCCCATGAAGGTGAGCAAGTTTACGGCACATCTGTCTCCGTTAAAACCGGAGCGGGTGGAAAATACGGACCTGCTGATCGTCCGTGAACTGACCGGCGGCATTTACTTCGGCACCCATAACGAAGCGGCTATGGTTGACGGCGTGGAGACTGCGTCGGATGTTGACCTCTACACCCGTCCGGAAGTGGAACGGATTGCCCGGAAGGCTTTTGAAGCGGCTAAAGTGCGCCGCGGCAAGGTAACCTCCGTGGATAAAGCCAACGTGCTGGCGGAGTCCCGTATGTGGCGTAAAATCGTTACGGAAATGCAGGCGAAAGAATATCCTGAAATTGAACTGAATCATTTGTATGTTGATAACTGCGCCATGCAGCTGGTGCTGAACCCCGGCCAGTTTGACGTAGTACTGACCAATAATATTTTCGGCGACATCCTGTCGGACGAAGCATCCGTGCTGGGCGGTTCCATCGGCCTTTTGCCAAGCGCCAGCCTGGGCGACGGCACCGGTCTCTATGAGCCCATCCATGGCAGCGCGCCGGATATCGCGGGACAGGGCATTGCCAATCCTACGGGCACGATCCTTTCCGCTGCCATGCTGTTCCGTTATTCCCTGGACCAGCAGGCTGCGGCTGACGCAGTGGAAACCGCCGTTGAAAAAGTGTACGAAGATGGTTACCGCACACCGGATCTGTTCGGCGAGGGCATGACAAAGGTCAACACTCAGGAGATGGGAGACCTGGTAGCCAAAGCGCTGCTGAAAGCGTAAAACGGAAAGGCAATTGTTATGAAAACCTATTCATTTTTACCCAAAGGGGTCTGCGCCCGCAAGATTGATTTCGAAATGGATGCGGAAGGCAGGCTTCACAATATAAAATTCACGGGCGGGTGCCCGGGTAATCTGCAGGCCATCGGCAAACTGGTGGAAGGCGCGGAAGCGGAAAAAATTGCGGCGCTGCTGCGGGGCAATGACTGCGGCGGACGCGGCACTTCCTGTGCAGACCAGTTGTCCCTTGCGATAGATGAGGCTTTGCAGAACCGGTAATATAATTAAATTTGGTTTGTCATCTAACCTGATGCGGGATAGTACACGCATCAGGTTTTTTATCAAACAACAGGTTTATAACGAATTTGTTTGAAAAGAAATAAACGGCTCACAGTTTGTATGATATAATATATAGATAATATGAATGAGGTAAGAGCCTGCCATGCAAAATCGTTTTCCTGCTTATGTTTTAAAAACTTTACAGATTTTAAACGCTGCCGGTTATGAAGCCTATGTGGTAGGGGGCGCTGTGCGCGATCTGCTGCTGGGACTGGAGCCCGGAGATTACGACGTCACGACCAGCGGGCGTCCGGAGCAGGTTGCGGCGGTTCTTCGTGCTTCCGGTTATTCTCTGGCGGAAAAGTTAGGGGAAAATTTTGGCGTGGTAGTAGCCGTAACGGAAGGACGTGCGCTGGAGATTGCAACCTTTCGTAACGAGCGCTATGCCTATGGTCAGGATGCTCACCGGCCGGCGGAAGTATGGTACTGTGACACACTGAAAGAAGATTTGTCCCGCAGGGATTTTACCGTGAATGCCATGGCTATGGACAGTGAGGGAAAATTATTTGATTATTATGGCGGGCAGCAGGACCTTCAGGCAAAACTGCTGCGTACGGTAGGTGATCCCCGGAAGCGTTTTGCGGAGGATGCATTGCGTATGTACCGTGCCTGCCGTTTTGTGGCGCAGCTGGATTTTACGTACGTGGAAGGAAACGATACGGCAGAAGATGTGCTCGGCGAGTATGATGAAAGCCTGACAGTGGAACAAAATCTGCGAATTGCCATGGAAAAAGCCGGGAAAATCGTTCCGGCAAACATGAAGACCATGGGACCGGACGCCCAGCTGACCCACGGCCCGACAATCAGCGGGACTAAGAGCGTATTGCAGGATGGTGCGGCACGAAACGGGTCGTTGCAGGACGACAGGGCACGGAGCGTTTCGGCTCAGGACGGTTTGTTGCGGTACGATGTATTGCGCGGAGTCGAAGAAACCAAAACTCTGTCGTTCGGCCAGCCCGGCACAAAATATTATCTGAAGAAGCGTTACGTCTTTGATGTCAGCCGGTGCCACAATCTTTCTTTGGAACGGGTGAAAACGGAACTGGATAAAATGCTGCTGGGTAAAGCGGCTGGCAAAGGACTGGCCCTGTTTCTTTCCAGCGGGCTGGCAGATGTGCAGTGCCGGGTGAGGGAGAAGGGCAGCGAAGCCTTTGTGGATGTGTTGCCGGAACTGGTTCACCTTCCGGGCCTGCCACAGAATATCCGGTTTCATTGTTATAATGTATGGGAGCATATTCTGGCGGCCGTGGATCAGGGCCCACAGGAACTTACCCTTCGATGGGCCTTGTTGCTGCATGATGTGGCAAAGGGGCTGCCGGGGATCCGGGGCACCACGCCTGACGGTTATCCCAACGATCACGGGCACGAAAAGGAAAGCGCGATCATAGCGGAAACAATCCTGACGCGGTTGCGTTACCCCCGTCCGTTTGTGCAGCGGGTGTGTTGGCTGGTGGCCAAGCACATGCGCTTTGCACCGATGATGATTTATCAAAACAATACATTGCTGCGTTGGATTCGCAGCGAAGCAACCAGCGGTGTGTTCCGTACTGAAAAGGAAATGACAGAGGCTTTTTCCCAGCTGACCGAAGTGTTTTTGGCGGATATGGGCGCCACCTGGGCCGGTGTACTGCAGGAGCCGGTGATGGAGGAAGGCCGCAGGCTGGGAGAAGAAGCCGTGCTGATAGCCCGGGAACGGATGCCGGTGCACACTTCGGATTTAAAAGTACGGGGCAGTGAAATACAGGAACTGCTGGCGCAGGAAGTTGCATGTAATTCGAAAGAAACGAGAGAAGCTTTTTCAGAAGCAGGTGCGGGAAAAATAGATTGTGCTGGGGCACGGCCTTTGCAATCGTCACAGACCTTACCGTCCCTGGCTGTGGGCGAGGCTATGAAATATCTGCTGGCCCGTGTGCAGAGCGGCAGTATTCCTAACGAAAAGATTGCGTTGCTGCAGGCATTGAAACGGAAACTGGAAAAGTGTAATCCTTGTTTTCGTAACAAAACTGACAAAGAATAACATTGTCAGAACTTTTCTATCATGAGATGTACAAAGGATGATGGCATGGCTGTGAATAAAAAAGCAATTCTGCTGGCAGCGGCAGTTATTGCAGTTGCCCTACTGAATTTTTACACTAATAAAACATCGACCGGCAAGTCGGAACAATCCGGCTTGCTGGAGGATGTAAGCACTAAAGCTGTCCTGCTGTTGAGAAAAGACACTGGCGGTTCGGCTGCCATTCAAAGTCAGGCTGATATTAAAGATTCCCCCTATTTTAAAAAAATAGACGTTTATAACATGAAGTCGGGCGGTACGCTGATTTTGCTGGAAAAATATAAAACATATCAGCAGCATACGGACTACACCTGCGGCCCGGCTGCGGCGCTGACGGTGGTACAGCATTTTCTTGGCAACGCGCCCGATTCGGAAATGGAAATGGCAAAAATCATGGGAACCCATTCGGCCGGTATGAAAGATCCTGGCACGAATACCCGTGGTATGAGCCGGTATTTTGAACAAAAAGGATGGAAAGTTAAAAACGCCTTAAAAGACGGTTCTCCGGAAACCTATGAAAAGTTTTTGGATTTTGTGGACAGCAATCTTAAACAGGGCATTCCCCTCATGGTGGAAAATGTTGACTGGGGCGGTCACTGGCGTGTGATCATCGGCCATGATACACTGGGCGATCGGGAAGGGATGAATGATGTGCTGATTTTGGCGGATCCCTATGATACCACAGACCATGCGCAGGATGGATATAACATTATTTCCGCTTCACGTTTCTATTATATGTGGTTCGACGCCCATCTGTTTCGCGACAAAGAAAAGAGGCGTCAGTGGCTGACTGCAGTTCCGCCGGATTATAAAGGCAAACAGGAAAAATAAAATGTAGTATAAAACAGAAATTTTATCGGCGGGTAACAGCAAAGACCGCCGTAACGATACAGATAAGATGTTCATGCTGTCGGAAGGGACAGCAGGATGGAGGATAACGATGTTAAAACGTGTGGTGACCGGAATTAGTGCTTGGCTGTTGCTGACAGCGCCCTTTTCTTCGGCAGAGGCAGCGTTGCTGGCCAAAGTGGAAGCGGATGTAGATGGCAGCGGTCAGAAAAAAGTTGTTGAACTGACCGGGGATAAAAGAATACCTGGCAGCAATTATTATTCCAATTTGTGGGTTATGGTGAAAAATGCGGAAGGTAAAATGCTGACCGCCTGGAAGGCCGACCTGGATGGCGGATATTATTGCCTGCTGGAAAAAGTGCCGGTGAATGCCAAAGCGGAACAGAATCATTCAAAAGCAAAGCAGAAAGAGATTAAAGAAAAACAGCAAAACGCTGCGGCAGCTATGAAAGATGTGGAAACAAACCAAACAGATGCTCTTTCCGAAAAGAAAGAGGAAACTGACGAAAAGGACACGGAGAAGCGCTTTGCAAAACTTCTGGAATCGTTAAAAGAAGAAACAGGCGAAGGAACGGACAAGAAGAAAGCAAAAATTTCGGACAAACCTCACGATCAGATTCTCCTGATGGCTGCCAAGGGCGGTAAGAATGCGGCTGTGGGCTGCCGCATTCTGGATTTTTCCGATTATAAGAAAGTGCGTGCCGTGTTTTCCGGTGCAGACAGTATGGGCATAGCTGCAAAAGCGGAATATAAACCGGATTATCAGTTTACGGTAGAAAGCGTCTGGCCAGAAGCAGACGGAAACAAAAAAACACTATCATTTTCAGGAAGTGCGAAAAACGTGCTGCAACTTTACAGAAAGGACGGCAGCATTGCGAAACCGTACCTGCGTCCGCTGGTAACAGAGGTTGCTTCTTTAACCATGTTGGGCGGTCGTCTGTTTACGGAGCAGAATGTACTCGCTGCCAACGGGCAGGATCTGTTGGGGCGCCTTGCGGTCAGGTGGGTGCTGAAAGAAGAAAAGTGGATTCCGGAGGAAATTACGCTGACGGATACCCTGGATGAACTGCTCAAACCCGATGCCGATGATGCGAACCGGCCTGACGGGGCAGGAAACTGGAAGCTGTATCCGCGTCGGGCGTTTATCGGAGACCGGGTGATCAGTCGTCCCGTTGTCGCTGTGGAGGAGAAACCGGAGCTGCAGAATAAAATCAATGATAAGCTGAACGCCTGGTATGCCAAAGCACCGGAAGAAGACGAAAGAGCTTTTCAGGTGAAATATGCCGGTGAGAACCTGTTAAGCCTGGAACTGGGCTACAGGAATAAAAACGGCGAAGTAATCCGGGAATTGCACAATTTTAATATGCGGAACGGCGAACTGGTTAAACTGGATGAAATGTTTAACACCAAAAATCCGGATTTTTTAAAAGTCCTAAACCTGCTTGGAAAGCCAAAAAACTGTTTCCTTACAGTAAAGCCGGTATTCTGGCATTTTACCGGCAGGCATTTTGTGCTGCAGGATCGTTTGCTTGAAGAAAACTTCCAGGATGAGGCGGCCATCCATTTGGCCGTTATTGAGAAAAAAGACCTGCTTCCCTTTGTCAAAGATAAATCAATAGTAGACAAATAAAAATTCTGACTAATCAGTCAGAATAAAAAGAAAACGGGACAAAACAAAAGAAAATCAGAGAAATATCCATGTAAATTAGTTTAATCGAATTTGCATTTTGCCTTGTTTTACATTATAATATTACACATGCTGAAAAATGCGAAAGTGTTTCAAGCTGAATTCTTGCAATTTAATTTTAATAACAATATTTGAATGATACACAAGTGCCAATTTCAGGAGGAGCTATTTTATGTTACGTGATGTTCGTGGTAAATGGGGTAAAGGTTTAGCTGTTGCCCTGGCGGTTTCCGGACTGCTGCTTTTTGCCGGGTGCGGTAATAAACAGGCGCAGCAGAAAGCGCCGGCTGCAGTGGCGGTCAAGACCATGCAGGTAATCAAGAGGGATACACCGAATGTGCATGAGTTTACCGGTTTTGTGGAAGCTCAGCAGGAAGCGAAGCTGACGGCAAATGTTTCCGGCAAGATTACCAGTAAGAGTTTTAACGGCGGCGACTGGGTAGAAGCCGGTCAGGTATTGTTCACGATTGACCAGCGGACTTATCAGGCCAACCTGCTGAATGCCCAGGCAGGCCTGGCTGCGGCACGGACGGAGTACAACCGCCTGGTGGCCGACGCGGAACGTTACAAAAAGTTATATGAACAGAATGCAGTTTCCAAACAGCAATATGATCTTTCCATTGCCCAGCGGGATTCCGCCCAGGCTCAGGTAACGGCTAACGAAGCAATTCTGGAAAATGCCCGGATTAACATGGGCGATACGGAAGTAAAGGCTCCTTTCTCCGGCAGGATCAGTACCAGCGATTTGTCTGTCGGCAACTTCGTAGCGGCCGGGCAGACCGTGCTGGCCACCATGAGCAATACGAACCCGGTACGCATCAAGTTCAGTATGTCGGAAAACGAATACCTGCAGCTTTCCAAGGCTCATTCCGATTCTGGCGCGAAAGCGCTGGAAGATTTAAAACTGATACTGTCTGACGGCAGCGTTTATACCGGCGCCGGCGTAGTGGATCAGGTAGACCGGGAAATCGGCAGCGGTACAGGCGCCCTGACATTAAAGGCGCGGTTCAGCAATGATAACAATCGGCTGATGCCGGGCATGTTTGCCCGCCTGCAGGCCAATGCGGGAACCATTAAGAACGCTATGCTGATTCCCCAGCGCGCTGTTCGTGAAATGCTTTACAAAAAATTCGTGTTCGTTGTAGGCAGCGATAACAAAGTAGATATGAAGGAAGTTACCTTAGGTGCCCGTGTCGGCAAGCTGTGGCTGGTGGAAAAAGGCCTGAACGGCGATGAGACGCTGGTAGTTGAAGGTGTCCAGAAAGTGAATAAAGGGTCTGAAGTAAAACCCGCCGCCATGACGGAAGCCGACCTGAGCAACGAAAGCAAACAATAGGAGGTAACCTAAGTGGCTAAGTTCTTTATCGACCGACCGATATTTGCAATAGCCCTTTCCCTGGTCATCGTCTTTGCCGGCGTAATTGCAGGGTTCAGTCTTCCTATTGCACAGTATCCCAATATTACAAAACCCCAGATTGAAGTGGAGACCAACTATGTGGGCGCTAACGCTTCCACTGTAGAAGAATCGATAGCCCAGGCTATTGAGCAGAAGGTAAACGGCGTGGAAAACATGCGAGACATGCGTTCTACTTCTACTAATACCGGCCGTTATGTATTAGATGTTAACTTCAATCTGGAAAAGAACGGAGACATTGCCTCTGTAGAAGTGCAGAACCGTGTAGACCAGGCCAAGGCTTCCATGCCTACCGAGGTTACCCAGTACGGTATTACCACGGCCAAGATGTCTTCCCAGACGATCATGTATTTTGTACTGACGTCCCCGAATAAAACCTACGACGGCATGTTCCTGAAAACCTACGGGGCTTCTAACGTAGTAGACCCGATTAAGCGTGTTAAAGGCGTGTCCTCCGTTGGTGAATACGGCCCGGAATACTCCATGCGTGTGGAACTGAAGCCGGACCTTATGGCTCAGCTGGGGCTGACTGCATCCGATGTTGCCGCAGCGATTCAGACACAGAACATCCAGGCTCCCGTTGGTTCCATCGGTTCCAAACCCACCACCAACGATTTGGAATTCAAATATTCTGCCAGTGCCGAGGGCCGTCTGAAAACCCCGGAAGAGTTTAGTAACATTATTGTCCGGGCACAGAATGGACAGATTTTAAAATTAAAAGACATCGCCGATATTTACGAAGGCGAACGTATGGATACACCTGCTTCCCTGTTCCTGGATAAGGGCGTAGGCGGTGAATCGGTCGTGTATCCCATTTCCCTGACTTCGGATGCCAACGCGATTGAAACCGTTGCCGAAATCCGAAAAGTACTGGAGGATGCCGAAACCCGGTTCCCTCCGGATATGAAACTGATCGTTGCCCAGGACAAGACGCAGTTTGTACGGGAATCTCTGGAAAAAGTTGCCCACACGTTCTTTGAAGCATTAGTCCTCGTTTTAATTGTAGTGTACATCTTTTTGGGAAATTTCCGGGCTACCCTGGTTCCCATGCTGGCAGTGCCCGTTTCTCTGATCGGTACTTTCGGCGCTTTCGTATTATTAGGCTTTTCCATTAACACCCTGTCCATGTTTGCCATGATCTTGGCTATCGGTCTGGTAGTGGATGACGCTATCGTTGTAGTGGAAGCCGTGGAACATCACATTCAGGAAACCGGCCTGTCTCCGAAAGAGGCGACCTACCGGGCCATGAAAGAAGTGTCCGGCCCGGTTGTGGCCATTGCCTGCGTGCTGGCAGCCGTGTTTGTGCCGATTTCTTTCATGAGCGGTTCTACCGGCCAGCTGTACAAACAGTTTGCCCTGACCATTTCCGTATCCATGATGCTGTCCGCTGTGGTTGCGCTATCGCTGACCCCGGCTCTCTGCGCCAAGCTGCTGAAGCCCCATTCCAGCGCGGCAAGTGAAGAAGCCAATAAAGGATTTATCGGCAAAGTGATTTACCGGTTTAATGTGTGGTATGCCAATACCCTGGCGAAATACACGACTCAGGTGGGCAAGTGCATCCGCTATTCCAAGCTGATGATGTGCGGTCTGTTGGTTATTTGTATTTTGACCGGCCTTTTGTTTAAAATTACTCCGTCCGGTTATGTGCCGGATGAAGATCAGGGCATGTATATCATTTCCTACAATCTGCCGGAAGGTGCGTCTTCCAACCGGGGCATGAAGCAGATGGAAGATTTCGCCCGAAAGCTGGGTGAACTGCCGGGCGTCCGGTATGTAATGCCCATTAACGGTTTTGATATTCTGAGCAATGCACCGAAAGCCAGCGCCGGTATCATCCCTGTGATGATGGAAGAGTACGACAAACGTTCTACCAGTACGTTCGAACTGATCCAACGCACCTACGCCTTGGCAGCCCAGACGCCGGAAATGAATATCATGGCCTTTAACGAGCCGGCGCTGCCGGGTCTGTCCAGTACCGGTTCCCTGAGTATGTATATCATGAATCTGGCCGGTGACTCCATTGAGCAGATGAATACGTACGCTCAACAGTTTGTCATGAAAGCCAACCAGCGTCCGGAAATCGGAATCGCGTATACCACGTTTAATACGGATACCCCGGGTTATAAATTCAACGTCAACCGCGAAAAAGCGGAATCCCTGAACGTTCCAGTAGCCAGCGTGTTCACTACGCTGCAGGCATTTTTGGGCGGTATGGAAGTGAATGACTTCAATAACTTCGGCCGTACCTGGAAAGTAGTTATGCAGGCCCAGCCCCAATACCGTGATGATGTCAAGAATATGCGGTTCTTCTTTGTCCGCAGCAACAACGGCGAAATGGTTCCGTTGGACTCTCTTGTCACTGTGGAACCGGAAATGACAGTTCCTTCCATTACCCGGTTTAACGGCGCCAGCGCCTTTAAGATTGCCGGTTCCCCGGCAGACGGGTATTCTACCGGTCAGGCCATGGCGGCGCTGGAAGAAGTGGCCCACGAAGTACTGCCGACCACCTACACCTATGAATGGACCGACCAGAGCCGTGACGAACGGGAAGCCGGCGACCAGGCTTACGGTCTGTATGCGATTTCTCTGGTCTTTGTATTCCTGGTGCTGTGTGCCCTGTACGAAAGCTGGACCATTCCCATTGCGGTACTGCTGTCGGTTCCCCCGGCGGTTATGGGCTGCCTGGGTTCCCAGTTCCTGCGAGGCCAGCAGAATGATATTTATATGCAGGTTGCCATGATTATGCTGATCGGGCTGGCGGCCAAGAACGCCATCCTGATTGTGGAATATGCCAAGATGAATCTGGAAGGCGGGCAGGACGTGGTGACGGCAGCCATCAATGCGGCCCATCTCCGTCTGCGTCCCATTCTGATGACCTCATTCGCATTTATTCTGGGCTGTCTGCCCCTGGCTATCGCTACCGGCCCCGGTGCCGGTTCCCGTGTATCCATGGGTAACGCAGTAGTAGGCGGAATGACCTTCAATACATTCGTAGGCATCTTCCTGATCCCTGTACTGTTCGTGGTGGTGGAACGGTTCTTCAGCCGCGGCAAACATAAAGACGAAATGGCTGACCTGTAACTCATTGTTATTATTGTAATGACGATTCGTGACAGTTGTTTTATCATGTATGATTGTTTATTTGTTGGTTCATGTACATCACGGTTGTGAAAAATCCGTAAATATTACTGTCTGGCATGTGGAAACACTTGCCAGACGTTTTTCTTTCTTATAAAATAGGAATGTAATTTGTCTCCTTAAAAATGATACATACGGTTAAGACAGATTATTTATCAGAAAGAAATGGCATAACTGATGCTAAGACAAAAGACCACGGGAAAACGTGCATACGGGTGTCAGCACCCTTAATTATCAGTACTTGTAATTATATAAAGGTGTCTTCAAATGAAAAAAATGGATGAAAGCGTCCGCTTTGTAAAAAATGTCTGGGCGCTGACAAAATCATATTGGCAGAGCGAGGAAAAGAAAAAAGCCTACCTGCTGCTGCTGGCCATCATTGCGCTGACCTTGGGCGTGGTGTTCATGTTGGTGCAGCTCAACCAGTGGTACAATATTTTTTACAGCGCGCTGCAGAATTATGAAAAAGAAAAAATTTTTTCGGAACTGTTCCATTTCAGCTGGCTGGCTTTTATTTATATTATCCTGGCCGTGTACGCCTTTTACCTGCAACAGGTGCTGATCATCAACTGGCGCCGCTGGCTGACCAATGAATACATTGACGAGTGGCTGAACCATAAGACCTATTACCGCCTGCAGATGTTCGGGACGGCAACCGATAACCCGGACCAGCGTATCAGTGAAGACGTCCGGATGTTTGTGGAATACACCCTGCGTTTTGGCATCGGCATCCTGAAAGCGTTTACTACATTTGCATCTTTTGTGGTAATCCTGTATAATTTATCGGGTCCGCTGCAGTTCAAACTGGCCGGAATGGATATTCATATCCCGGGTTATCTGGTATGGACGGCCCTGTTGTATTCCATTATCGGCACCTGGCTGACCTATAAGGTAGGCAACAAACTGGTCGGCCTTAACTTCGTGCAGCAAAAATACGAAGCAGACTTCCGTTTTGCTATGATGCGTATGCGTGAAAATGCGGAGAGCGTAGCCTTTTACAGTGGGGAAGGCCATGAAGGCAGCGTTTTTAAGAAACGCTTTTCTCTGTTGCTGAATAATTTCTGGAGCATTATCAAGAAGCAGAAACAACTGACCTGGCTGAACAGCTGGTACTCTCAGATCGCTATCATTTTCCCGCTGGTAGTGGCCATGCCCCGGTATCTGGCCAAAGAAATCACATTGGGCGGTCTGATGCAGATTTCCAGCGCCTTTGGCCGTGTGCAGGAAAGCCTTTCCTATTTTGTGGATATGTATTCGTCGATTGCGGAATGGCAGGCTGTGGTAGAACGTCTCACCGGTTTTGGCCTCCATATGCAGCAGGTGAAGCAGGAGAATGCACAGCAGGATTTACAGCGCAAGCCCGGTGCTTCTGACGCTATTGTGGCAACGGATATGGATGTCACGCTGCCGGATGAATCCGCTGTTTTGCAAAACGTTTCCTTCACGCTGAAACCCGGCACCAATGTGCTGATCAAAGGCGTGTCCGGCAGCGGAAAGAGTACACTGCTGCGTGCGCTGGCCGGAATCTGGCCCTATGTGAAAGGCACGCTGGAAATTCCGGAAGAGAGCAAGCTGATGTTCATTCCCCAGCGTCCCTATCTGCCGCTGGGCACATTGAAGGAATCCCTCTTGTACCCCGGGACGGAAAGCCGGACCGATGAGGAACTGAAACAGCTGATGGAAGACTGCTGTATCGGATACCTGTATGAAAAGTTGTATCTGGAAGCGGACTGGAGCCACGTACTTTCCGTAGGCGAACAGCAACGGCTGGCTTTTGTCCGTGCTCTGATTTACAAACCGGTATGGCTGTTCCTGGATGAAGCGTCTTCCGCTTTGGATGAAGAAACCGAAGCGAAGGTCTACACGCTGCTGATGGAAGAAGCGCAACAGACTACCCTGGTCAGCGTAGGCCACCGCAGTACCCTGAACAAATATCATCAGAAAGTATTGTATCTGGATAAAGAAACCCATTCCCTGTACTGGCAGGAAAAGACTCTTTTGTGATACAATAAACAGTATCGCAGATTGTATATAATGATGCTTTGTAAGGAAATGCTGCCTGATCGGCGCTTCCTTTAAAACCGGATGACAGTGATTGGCAGCCGGAAAATAAATTTTATTCAAATATATGTAGAGAGGTGTTTAACATGGCATTGGAAAATGTGAAAGATCAGATGGGTAATACGAATCCGCCCAGAGTGAAAGCGGAACGGTTTGACCAGTTTATGAAGGACCATGAAGTCAGCGGCTTCCATAGGGAAGAGTACGACGATCAGTTCCGTACCGTCGTGTACTTCAGCGGACTGCAGACGGCAGGACAGCAGCAGTTTGTGCAGGTTATTCTGAATGATTCCATTTACGGTATGATTAAAGTGCTGGTGGGTCATAAAGTGGTGAATGAACAGAACCAGGCTAAAGTGCTGGAATACCTGAACCAGCTGAACAACCGGTTCGGCGCGTTCAAATACATCGTGACCCCGGACGGAAATCTGGAACTGGATTGCAGCCTGATTGCCAATGATGAGACGTTTGATCCGGAAGCAATCATGGTCATGCTGCTGAACGTAATCCAGCCTCATCTGGAAAGTGAACTGCTTCGTCTGCCTGCGGTAGTGGGCGGCCCGGTAGGCGTTAATGTAGAAGAAGAAGAGAAAGACGAACGGCCGATTCATCCGGTACATTAATAATGATGCGGTGAGGATAAGATATCGCAAAACCGTCTACGATTGCTATTCCATGGATTCATTCACCTGTGGCTTCGGAACTCGGGACTTTGTCCCTCAGACAGCCTCGCCACGGCGGCGAATTTCATCTCATGGAATAACGCAATCGTTTCCGATGTTTTGCTCATATCTTTTCCTTACTGCTTATTTTTATTCACAGTAACAATCTGTCTTAACTATTAGGAGACTCCATGACTAAAATTGGTCTGACCAGCGAAGAAGCTGCACAGTCATTAAAAAAATACGGAAACAATGCCTTAAGCAAACCGCCGCAACAGACGTTTTTTGACAAACTGCTGGACAATTTCGGGGACCCCATCATCCGTATCCTCATTGTGGCTTTGCTTGTCAATGTGGTTTTTGTGTATATGGGTTACGCGGACTGGATTGAGACAGCGGGTATTTTTGTCGCGATTATACTGGCGACGTTTGTGTCCACACTGTCTGAATACAGCAATGAGAACGCCTTTCAGAAGCTGCAGGAGGAAGCCAGCCGCATCACCTGCAAGGTATGGCGCGACGGAAAACCGGTGGAACTGCGCATTGACGATATTGTAGTCGGGGATGCGGTGCAGTTGGAAAGCGGGGACAAGGTCCCGGTGGACGGTTTGTTGCTGGAAGGGTCCCTGAAACTGGATCAGGCTGCTTTGAACGGGGAAAGCGAGGAAGCGAAGAAAAAGCCGGCTTCTCCTGATTTTTCCTGGGGGACAGAGACGGATTTCCTGAATCCGTACTGCCTGTATCGCGGTTCTGTCGTAGTGGAAGGACAGGGCCTGATGCGGGCGGAGAAGGTCGGCGACGCGTCCGTCTACGGGCAGCTGGTACAGGAATTAAAGGAAGTGGAACGGGACAGCCCGCTGAAACTGAAACTGAAGCATCTGGCGGATAAGATCAGTTACTTCGGCTATGCAGGAGGCCTGCTGGTTTTTATTGCGGTGTTGCTGCACAAGATGTTCCTGGCAGGCGGCTGGGCGCTTTATGTTGCCAATACGGCCCAGGTCCTCAGCGATGTGGTGCAGGCGCTGATCCTGGCTGTCATCATCATCGTGATGGCGGTGCCGGAAGGACTGCCCCTGATGATCGCTATCGTTTCTTCCCTGAATATGCGGAAGATGCTTAACGACCATGTGCTGGTCCGCAAACTGAACGGGATTGAAACGGCAGGCAGTTTGAACCTGCTGTTTACGGATAAAACCGGTACCATCACCAAAGGACAGTTGGAGGTTGTGGACTTTATCACCGGAGATCTGAAAGAATACCTGTCCTTTGACCGGCTCCCTGTTCCGATTCGGGAAATGACCTATGAAAATGTGGTCCTTAATACGTCGGCTGCTGTTGCGGAAGGCGCCATTGTAGGCGGAAATATTACGGAACGGGCCCTGACCCGGTATATTGGCGATTACCGTAAGCTGCAAATGCCGTTACGGAATACGTTTGTTCCTTTTAACAGCGCCACCAAATACTCCTTTGCGGGAGTACAGGGGACCAGTGAATATACCCTGGCCAAAGGCGCGCCGGAAAAACTGCTGCAGTACTGCGATTATTACTGGGACGAAAAAGGGCACTGCCTTCCTTTTACAGAGGCCATGAAACAGGCTCTGGATGAGAAGATGGTGGAACTGGCAGGCCGGGCCATCCGCATGCTGGCCTTATGTACCTTCCCAAAATCCGTTTACGGACCGGAACTGCCGCAAAAAGGACTGGCCCTGACGGGAATTCTGGCGATTCGGGATGAAGTGCGTCCGGAAGCGGTGGAAGCCATTCAAAAAGTACACGAAGCCGGCGTGCAGATTGTCATGATCACCGGAGACCGGAAAGAAACGGCTGTGGCTATTGCCAGAGATGCCGGACTGTTGCAGCGGCCTGAAGAGCAGGTGTGGACCAGTCAGGAACTGGCGGCTATGTCCGATGAAGAGGTAAAACTCAATCTTCCTTTCCTCAGGGTGGTATCCCGGGCACTGCCTCTGGACAAACTGCGTCTTGTCAGTATTGCCCAGGAAATGAATCTGGTAACGGGCATGACCGGCGACGGGGTCAACGATTCCCCGGCCCTGAAACGGGCGGATGTGGGGTTTGCCATGGGCAGCGGCACGGAAGTGGCCAAAGAAGCCGGCGATATAGTGATCCTGGATGACAATTTCCTGTCCATCAAGCAGGCGATTTTGTACGGACGTACCATTTACAATTCTATCTGTAAGTTTATTACGTTCCAGCTTTCCATCAATTTTTCCGCGGTGCTGATTAACTTCATCGCGCCCTTTATCGGTGTGGAAAAACCGCTGACCATTATCCAGATTTTGTGGATCAACCTGGTGATGGATACGTTGGCAGCCCTGGCTTTCGGCGGCGAGCCGGCGCTGGAAAAATATATGCAGGAACGGCCCAAGGAACGGGGCGGCCCCATCGTTTCCAAAGGCATGATGTCAACAATTGTACTGGGCGGCTTATGGATGACGCTGGTAGCGGTTGCGTTTTACAAAAGCGCGTGGGTGGATTCCCTCTTCCGTGACGCGCCAGACCATATTTACACCTACACCGGCTTTTTCTGCGCCTACATTTTCATGGCGGTGGCCAACGGGTTTAACGTCAGGGTAGAAGGACTGGACCTGTTTGACCATATTCTGGATAATAAAGGGTTTATCCAGGTCATGGGTGGCATCGTTCTCATCCAGTATCTTCTGACGCTGTTTGGCGGAAGCGTACTTCGCACGGCCCCGTTGCACGGACAGGAGTGGGGCGTCGTCATTATTTGCGCTTTGTCCATCATTATAGTTGACTTGCTGCGTAAAGTGTTCCGGCAGCATCTCCTTAAATAAGAACTCTGGTGACGTTAAAAGCAATCACAAATGAGGAAGGAATTAGTTTCATGATTGTTGAAAACGAACTGTATGAATATGTTGTGATCCTTATCTTTTTTCTGTGCGGCTCCGCCTTTTATTCCGCGTCGGAAACGGCGCTCAGTACCGTGAGCAAGATTCGCATGAAGCATCTGGCCCGGAACGGGGACAAGGATGCCGCAGGGATATTAAAACTGCTGGATCATTTTGACGAAGTTCTTTCCACCATTTTGGTGGGCAATAATATTGTCAATATAGGTACGGCCTCCATTGCTACCCTTTTGTGTATTAAACTGATCGGGGATGAGGGCAGTGTCTCCATCGCTACTGCTATTACAACCGTAGTTGTACTTGTTGTGGGAGAAATTTCGCCCAAAAGCCTGGCGAAAGAATATTCCGAACCGTTTTTGCTGTCCGTACATAAGCTCCTGTGGTGGAATACCTGGCTGTTTGCTCCCCTCAATTTTGTTTTTAAACAACTGAAAGGTTTTCTCAGCCATAAGATTTCTGGGAAAGGGGAAGCCAAGCCAACGATTACGGAAGCTGAACTGAAAGTTATGGTTGACGAAGTGGAAAACGAAGGAACCATCAGTGAGGAAGAAAGCGATCTGATCAAATCAGCTATCGAGTTTAACGACATCCGGGTGAAAGAAATCCTGACGCCCCGGGTTGATATGGTAGCCTGTAGTGTGACCAACAGCAATGCGGAAATCTATCGTTTGTTTACCACAAACCATTTTACCCGGATTCCCGTTTACGATGCGGAAGAAAACAATATTATCGGATTGCTCCATGCCAAAGATTTTTACAATTCCTATTTAAAAGACCCGAAGTTTAACATTAAAACGATTTTAAAAAATATAGCGTATGTCCATCGCTCCACGAAAATTTCTCTGCTGCTGAAAAATCTCCAGCACAATAAACTGCAGATGGCTGCGGTCATTGACAGTTACGGAAGCGTTGCCGGCATCATTACGATTGAGGACATACTGGAAGAACTGGTTGGGGAAATCTGGGACGAACACGATGAAGCCGTGTCCGTGTTCCATAAACTGGGAGACAACAGGTACCTGGTCTCCTGCGACAGCAATTCCCGGAATGCCAGCCTGCGCGACCTGTTCGAATACATCCAGCTGGACTTTGACCTTTACAATCTGGAAAACCAGTCCATCAGCGGCTGGGTCGTGGAATCCCTGGGGGAAGTACCCCAAAAGGGAGATACGTTTACCTACCGGGATTTAAAAGTTGAGGTTACGAAAGTAGACCAGCACAGACTGAAGAAAATAATTGTGACCCATTTAGCCGGAAACGGAAAGCAAACTCCTGATGAAAAATAACCGGGAGACTGGTTTTTTCAGGATAGGCTGCAACAGAAATTGACTTATTTTTTACAAATTGATATAATTTCTGTTACATACATGGGAGTTTTTTCCCGTTTAAGGAGAAGAGAGGATTAGAAAATGAAAGCACCTGCCAAGAAGTACATCCCGTTTGCACAGATTCCGCTGGAACACCGGGACTGGCCCGATCATGTAATTGACAAAGCGCCCGTATGGTGCAGCGTAGACCTGCGGGACGGCAACCAGGCGTTGGTAACGCCCATGCAGCTGGATGAAAAGCTGCGCATGTTCCAAATGCTGATCGATATCGGTTTTAAGGAAATTGAAATCGGTTTCCCTTCTGCTTCCGAAACAGAGTATGAGATTATCCGTACCCTGATCGAACAGGACCTGGTGCCGGATGACGTGACGCTGCAGGTGTTGGTGCAGGCTCGTCCGGAATTGATCCGGAAGACGTTTGAGGCAGTGAAGGGCGCTAAAAATGTGATAATCCATTTTTATAATTCTACGTCCACCCTGCAGCGCAAGATTGTGTTCCAGAAAGATATGGACGGGATCGTTGAGATTGCG
Source organism: uncultured Succiniclasticum sp. (assembly GCF_902793885.1). Taxonomy (NCBI): domain Bacteria; kingdom Bacillati; phylum Bacillota; class Negativicutes; order Acidaminococcales; family Acidaminococcaceae; genus Succiniclasticum; species uncultured Succiniclasticum sp. The sequence continues at coordinate 26,659 of NZ_CADBFF010000012.1, read as the reverse complement.
GTGGAAGGCGCAAAGCTGATCCGCAAACTGACGGAAGAAGAAATTGCCCGCAGCGGCATGAATATCCGCTACGAATATTCACCGGAAAGCTACACCGGTACGGAACAGGATTTTGCCGTCCGTATCTGTCATGAGGTTATGGAAGCGCTGGGAGCGACAAAAGAAAATCCGGTTATCATTAACCTGCCTGCCACGGTGGAAATGTGTACGCCCAACACCTATGCAGACCAGATTGAATATTTTATCAAGCATCTGCCCAACCGGGAAGCCGCGATTATCAGCCTGCATCCCCATAATGACCGGGGTACCGGCGTAGCCTGTGCGGAACTGGGCCTCCTGGCCGGTGCGGAACGCATTGAAGGCTGTCTCTTCGGCAACGGGGAACGGACCGGTAACCTGGATATTGTAACGGTGGCGTTGAATATGTACACCCAGGGCGTAGACCCCGGACTGGATTTCCATGACATCCAGGCGGTGGGCAAAGTCTGCGAAGAGTGTACGAAGATGTCAATCCCGCCCCGGCAGCCTTATGCGGGCCAGCTGGCGTTCACTGCCTTTTCCGGTTCCCATCAGGATGCCATCAAAAAAGGCTTTGATTACATGAAACAAACCGGCACGGAGTATTGGGAAGTTCCCTATCTTCCCATCAATCCGGCGGATATCAACCGGCAGTACGAACCCATCATCCGGATCAACAGCCAGTCCGGTAAAGGCGGCGCAGCCTTTGTGCTGGAAAAGGCGAAGGGCTATCGCATGCCCAAGGCCATGCAGCCGGAATTCGGCGACATCGTCAAAGCTGCGGCGGATGCGTACGGTGATGAACTGAACGAATTGCAGATCGTGGAACTCTTCCAGAAAGAGTTTATCGACCTGAAGGGAAAATACGAAATCATCGAGCGCCATTTTATTTATGAGAAGCACAAAGAACAGGATAACGACAACCCGACGATTTTTACCGGCGTAATTGCTGTGGACGGCAAACCGGAGGATGTGATGGGCCGGGGGAACGGTCCTATCGATGCGTTCTTTAATGCGCTTTCCAAAGTGGGCATTACCGGCTATAAGTTTATTAACTACGACGAACATGCAATCAGCGTCGGCTCCAATGCCAAGGCTATCTGCTATATTGAACTTCAGAAACCGGACGGAAATCACATTTTCGGTGTAGGCATTCACAGCGGTATCGTTGTGGCGTCCCTGCTGGGAATCCTGTGCGCTATCAACCGGGCGGAAAAGCAGAAAGCGTAAGGATTTTCGATTGCGTATACGATTTCCGGTTTTTCAGGAAAGGCTGCGGTACATTCCGCAGTCTTTTTTATATGACAGTTTTTTATATTACAGTTTTGCAAAGATAATTGCATGGCGTACGATTAATAACAAAAGGTTTTTGTCATAAAAGTTCCAGGCTCCTGTTTCTGTAAAAAAATATTTCTATTTTAATCAGGAATTATTCTCAGTGTATTTTGTATACATGACCGGCTTTTTGTGTTATAATAAGGCGCGTAGGTTGTATGTATGGACATAATTTTTGACAAATTTTAAATTATTTAAATTTGATTTTTACGAAATCCGGTAAAGGAGTGTTAAGATGACAGAAGTAAAACCCTTGAAAATTACAGAAACCGTATTGCGGGACGGCCCGCAGTCTTTGGTTGCGACCCGGATGCGGGTGCAGGATATGATTCCGGTTCTGGAAAAACTGGACAACGTTGGTTATCATGCTATTGAAGCCTGGGGCGGCGCGACCTTTGACGCCTGCCTGCGTTTTTTAGATGAAGACCCCTGGGGCCGTCTGCGGATTTTGCGGCACCGGATGCCGAACACACCCATCCAGATGCTGTTGCGGGGCCAGAATCTGTTAGGCTACAACCATTATGCGGACGACGTAGTGTCTGAGTTCATTAAAAAGAGCGTGGAAAACGGCGTCTCCATTATCCGTGTATTTGACGCGCTCAACGATACGAGAAATCTGGAAACTTCCTTTAAAGCAGGCAAGAAGGCCGGAGCCCATATGCAGGGCGCGCTGGTTTACACAACCAGTCCGTATCACAAACCGGAGGACTTTGTGCGGCTGGCCAAGGAAATGGTACAGATGGGGGCCGATTCCATCTGCATTAAAGATATGGCGGGTCTGTTGAGCCCCTACGGCGCGGAAAATCTGATTAAAGCATTGAAAAAAGAAATTGCGGTTCCGCTGGAACTTCATAATCACTGTACCACCGGTCTGGGTCACATGACCGCGCTGAAAGCGGCGGAAGCCGGCGTGGATATTCTGGATACGGCGCTGGCCCCGTTCTCGGGAACCACAAGCCAGCCCTGTACCGAAGCCATGGTGGCCACGTTGGCGGAAAGCCCCCGGGATACGGGACTGAATCTGGAAACGTTAAATGAGCTGGCAGAATATTTCACCGGCGTCAAGAGTAAAATTGTCAATGAGTTCCATGTGAACCCGAACTTTAACGTAAATCCCAAAGTGCTGCTGTATCAGATTCCCGGCGGCATGCTGTCCAACCTGCGCAGCCAGATGGCAGGCATGGGCATCGGCGACAAGCTGGACGAAGTGCTGAAGGAAATGCCCCAGGTGCGGGAAGATTTAGGCTATCCGCCCCTGGTTACGCCTACCAGCCAGATCGTCGGTTCCATGGCGGTGATGAACGTGGCTATGGGCCGTTACAAAATGATTCCCCGCGAAGTAAAGGAACTGATCCGCGGCCGGTACGGCAAAACGGCCGGACCTATCAATCCGGAAGTGCGGAAGCTGGCCATCGGAGACGAGCCGGTCATTGACCACCGTCCTGCCGATGACATTAAGCCCCAGCTTAAGACCATGCGCGACCGTCTGGATGAAGCGGGCTATCCCGGCCTCAGTGTAGAAGACGTGTTGTCTTACGCGCTGTTCCCGGATGTTGCGTTAAATTATTTCCGCAGTCACAGATAATTGACAGGAAAACACGGTTTCGCGTTGTTACAGAGACGGTTTCTCAATATTTCAAAGATAAGGAAAACAACCTGGCTGATTTTTTTCAATAGCCGGCGGATAAGCCGGAAAGGAGACGTTGCATGGCTAAAAAGATTACCGATAAAGTAACCTGGGTAGGAAAGATTGACTGGGAGCTGGTGTATTTTCACGGACATGAGCTCTCCACCTACAAAGGTTCTTCCTATAATTCCTATCTGGTGCAGGACAAAAAGACGGCGCTGATCGATACCTGCTGGAAACCCTACGATGAGGAATATGTAACCAATTTAAAAGAAACGATCGACCTGAAGAAGATCGATTACGTGATCATGAACCACAACGAGATCGATCACAGCGGCGCCCTGCCTGCCCTGATGCGGGAAATTCCGGATGTGCCCATTTACTGCACCAAAAAAGGCGAAAGCATTATCCGGGGACACTATCATCAGGACTGGAACTTTGTGAACGTAAAGACCGGCGACACCCTGGACCTGGGTGACTCCAAACTTGTTTTTATTGAAGCGCCCATGCTGCACTGGCCGGACACCATGTTCACCTACATGACCGGAGAAAATATTCTCTTCAGCAACGACGGCTTCGGGCAGCACTTTGCCAGCGAAGAACTGTACAACGATAAAGTAGATGTTCATGAAATGTACAGCGAAGCCATGAAATATTACGTAAACATTTTGAATCCCTACAGCCCCATGGTGACCCGGAAGATTAAGGAAATCCTGGCCATGAACGTGCCGGTTGACATGATCTGCCCCAGCCACGGCATCATCTGGCGGGATAATCCCATGCAGATCGTGGAGACCTATCAGAAATGGGCGGCCAATTATCAGGAGAATCAGATCACCTTTGTGTACGACACCATGTGGGAGTCTACCCGCCGTATGGCAGAGTGTATCGCGGAAGGCATCCGGCAGGCTGACCCGGACGTGGTCATCAAGCTGATGAACGCGGCCAAAGAAGACAAGAGCGATATTGCCACGGAAGTGTTTAAGTCCAAAGCGATCCTGGTGGGTTCGCCTACCATCAATTATGGGTTCGCCTATTCTATCGGCGGCATGCTGGAGCTGATCCGGGGCCTGAAGTTCAAAAACAAAAAGGCCGCGGCGTTTGGCAGCTACGGCTGGAGCGGCGAAGCGGTAAAACAGATGACGGAACTGCTGCAGGGCGCAGGCTTTGCGATTGTCAATGACGGAATCCGCTGCCAGTGGGTGCCGGATGAAGCGCACATGGAAGAGTGCCGTCAGTACGGCCGTGCCTTTGGGGAAGCTGTAAAATAAATATTGCTGTGTTTTCGGTGTTGTAGTAAGAGAATGCGGCAAAAGGATTGACAATCATTCCGGCAAGTGCACAGATAGTTTAATGTACGGTTTGTTAAGGAAAAATGCAGGTGGTTTTCCTGTTTCGGGAGAATCACCTGCTTTACTGTAATGCAGGCTGCGTTGCGGGAGAAAAGGATTATTGTATGAAGACAACAGTCATATTGATTCGTCACGGGGAAACAGAGTGGAATGTACTGCACCGGTTTCAGGGCCTTTCGGACATTCCCCTGAATGATACGGGAAGGCAGCAGGCCGGTTTTGCAAAAAACGGTCTGCAGAATATAACATTGAACGCTATTTACACCAGTCCGTTGCAGCGGGCGGTGGAAACCGCGGAGATTATCCGGGGCGACAGAAGGATTCCTGTGTATCCCACAGAAGGGCTGCAGGAAATGGGCGTGGGCGAGTGGGAAGGCCTGCTGGTATCGGAAATAGATGAAAAGTATCCGGGCTGGTATGATGTCTGGCGCACCGCTCCCACAAAAGTCGGACTCAAAGGCGGAGAACCGTTTACGGAAACACAGAAGCGGGCCTGGAAAACCTTTTGGGAAATTGTAAAAAAGCATGAAGGAAAAACCGTGCTGATCGTATCTCACATGATGTGTATCAGCAGTATCCTTCTGACCATTGCGGGCATTCCGCTGGATGAAATCTGGCAGCATCCCATCGGCAATGGCGCCTTAAATATTGTGGAAGTGGATGGGGATCGCAAAGCGGTCATTACAGACTGGAGCCGGGACGATCATATTCCGGAAGAATTCCGATTGAAACAGCCTTTTGGCAGACCGAAATAGCCTTTTAATCAGCGTGGAAAAGCAGGAGACTTTGCTTTCGGAAGTCTGTTGAGTGTAACTTCCTGTACAATCTGTCAAAGAATTCGGATTCGCTGGATAAAATTGTTAACTGATTCACAAATTTTATTGACAGAACAGTAAAGTTGGTTATAATTTGAAATAATAGTTCTATATCATACTTTTTACATATGATATGAGAAGAAAAGGAAATTGGAGGGGATTTCATATGTTTTTGAAAAAAGTTTCACTGATTCTGGCAACGGCTCTTCTGGCGTTCAGCCTGACGGGCTGCGGTGGCGGAGACAAGAAAGAAGAAAAGAAAGCACCGGCAGCAGATAAGCCGATCAAGATTGGCGTAACCGCAGGACCGCATGCGGAAATCATGGACAACGTAAAGAAACTGGCGGAAAAGCAGGGCCTGAAGATCGAAGTGGTGGAATTTAACGATTTCGTAACGCCTAACGTAGCCCTGAACCAGGGCGAACTGTTTGCCAACAGCATGCAGCATGCGCCGTATCTGGCGGCGACCCTGAAAAAGGAACCCAGCTTTAAGTTAAAAGAATGCTTTAAGACCGTAATTTTCCCGATGGCCGTATATTCCACCAAAGTGAAAAAGGGCGAGACCATTCCCGACGGCGCAACGGTTGCAATTCCCAACGATCCGTCCAACGGCGGCCGCGCGCTGCTGATGCTGGACAATGCGGGACTGATCAAAGTGAAAGATAAAACAAATTCCGTTACCGCATTAACGGACGTGGTGGAAAACAAACACAACTTTAAATTCCAGGAGCTGGACGCAGCCGGCATTCCCAGAAGCATTAAAGACGTGACCATTGCCTGCATCAATGTAAACTACGCGCTGCCTGCGGGACTGAATCCTCTGAAGGACGCTATCATTGTGGAAGGCGCGGACAATCCCTATGTAAATATTTTTGTTACAACGGAAAAGAATTTCAACGATCCGCGGATCAAACAGATTGAGAAAGTGTACCGTTCGGAAGAAAACAAGAAGTTTATTATTGACCATTTCAAGGGCAGCATTCTCAGCGCATGGTAATTACATATTGTTTATAAACAAATTCCCCAATTGCAGTTTGCGATTGCAATTGGGGAATCGTTTTTTGCAGGGATTGTACAGAAAAAATGTTGCAGGCCGATGTATGCAATGATATTATATATAACACATGTAAGAAAAATAAAAAACAAGGAGCAGGAGTGATTCGATGAGAGCCGTAGTAACCAGGGTAAAAGAAGCGTCGGTAGTAATTGAAGGAAACGTTACGGGAAAGATTGGGCAGGGTTTTCTGATCCTGTTGGGCATCGGGCCTGAAGATACGGAAGCCATAGCGGATAAGATGGCGGAAAAGATTTGTAACTGCCGCGTTTTTGAAGATGAAAACGGAAAGATGAATCTGAGCCTGGACCAGGTGGGCGGCGCCCTTTTGGTGATTTCCCAGTTCACCCTCTATGCTGACCTGAAGAAACGCCGTCCCGGCTTTTCCCACGCGGCCAAACCGGAGCAGGCGGTTCCCCTGTACGAAAAATTTATGGAGACCTGCCGCGCCAGAGGTTTTGCAGTGGAACACGGAGAATTCGGCGCCGACATGCAGGTACATTCCGTAAACGACGGACCGGTTACGCTGCTGTTTGACAGCGCGGAAATGTGAGTAAACACAAATTCTGTCATGACAAATCCATAAAAAATAAACCGGCATGTTGCAGATGCCGGTTTTGTTTTTGATGACTTTCAGAGTAAAGCATGCCTGAAAAATCTGCCGGAATGATCAGGAAGCTTTATACTCCGCGTCAATCGTTTCGCTGTGCAGTTTCTGCGGCTTGGGGTAAAGCAGAATGGCATCGTGAATGACCTGTTTGGCAATTTCACGGTTACACTCGGCGACCAGGCTTTTCATGCGGAAAAGATCAATGAGCCACCAGGCAAAGCCGATGTAAATATAACACAGCGCCCACAAAAAGATGTTTTTGAACGGTTTGTTCAAATAAAAATAATGCGCCCCGAACAGTACCCAGAAAATATAAGCAGACGAAAGAGATTTTTCTTTTACAGGCAGCGTCTGTATTACATACTGCTGCTGCTGTTCGGTTAAATTCTGAATTTCCAATCTGGTCTGTGCGTCCATTGTTGTTCCTCCTGAAACGATACATAATGCGGAAAGCCGGCTGTGATTTCAAATCGGACTGCAAAGATGCTGCGGGCTTCAGCCGTTTTCCGTGCGCCTGTGCGCATACGCTAATGTGTTATCGAGAGGGACCGGACAAGCATCTCTGCCGGACCGACTTCATTATAAGGAAAATGGTATGGGAATTTGTAACAAAAGTTAGGCAAAACTGTGAAGAAACTATGTACATGGTATGGGGAGCAAATGGAATGTGCATGCCGTTCATTTTCAAAAAGTTTTTGTTTCGCGGGATTTGTGATACAATGATAAAAACAGGAGAAGGAAAGCTTTCACGTATTCATCTTTGGATGGTTGCGGAATCAATGAGCGGAGGAGAACAACGTGCACATTTATGCCATAGGGGATCTGCATTTTTCCGGAGTTCCCGAAACAAAACCCATGACGGTGTTCGGGGAGCACTGGCAGCATCACCGGCAACGCATTATGGAAAACTGGAAACAGACCGTTGAACCGGAAGACGTGGTCATTCTCTGCGGCGATATTTCCTGGGCCATGAAGCTGACGGACGCGGTGCAGGATGATCTGCGTTTTATAGCGGAACTGCCGGGGAAGAAAGTGATGCTGCGTGGCAACCACGATTACTGGTGGACCGGTCTTTCCAAAATGAAACAGGCGACAGGAAACGCCTTCTTCTTTCTGCAAAATAATTTTTATCCGGTAAACACGGAAACAGCAAAGCTTGCCATCTGCGGTTCAAGGGCCTGGCTGACGCCCGCCTGTGAAGGTTACAAGCCGGAAACCGACGACAGTATCCTCCGTCATGAAGCGTTGCGGATCAGAGCTTCGCTGGACGCTGCCAAAAAAGAAGGGTACGATGAAATCCTGCTGGCCTTGCATTATCCGCCTTTTTATTCGGCGGAAGAGGACTCTGTTTTCAAACAGATGATTGACGAATACAACGTGAAGACCTGCGTGTTCGGTCACATTCACGGCGCGGAAGGGGCGGCTTCCATCTTTGAAGGGGAACGGGACGGCTGCCGTTATAAACTGGTTTCCGCCGATACGCAAAATTTTACGCCGGTGCTGATACAATAAATTTCTGTAAAAAGTATTGACAATCCCTTTCATTTTAGTTATAATAGCTTTGCTGTTGAAATCAGCGATAATGTGACTCCGTAGCTCAGCTGGATAGAGCGTTTGGCTACGAACCAAAAGGTCGGGGGTTCGAATCCCTCCGGGGCCACCATTGTAAATCCAGTAGCTATGCAGAGTTCAAACTGCATAGCTATTTTTATTTTCAATCAATCAGAAAGGGCGTTTTATCATGGTCTTATATATTGATGCCTGTGTTCGGAAAAACTCACGTACAAGACGCCTTGCGGACTGTCTTTTGAACACGCTGAACGCTCCGTATACGCGGCTGCGTCTGGAGGAATGTGTTTTCCCGACGGTGGATGAGGCGTTTCTTGAAAAAAGGGATCGCCTTTTGCGGGAAGGGGATTTTGACAATCCTGTCTTTGCCTATGCAAGGCAGTTCGCGCAAGCCGATGAGATCATTATTGCTGCTCCTTTTTGGGATCTGTCCTTTCCTGCAGTTCTGAAGTCGTATATGGAGCAGATCAACGTGGTCGGCATAACCTTTCGGTACACGCCGGATGGGATTCCGGAAGGCTTGTGCCGGGCGGAACGGCTGTACTATGTCACGACGGCCGGCGGGGACTTCTTCCCGGAACAATATGGATTTGGGTACATTCAAGCGTTGGCGCAAAACTTTTATCATATTAAGGACGTTAAATTGATCAAAGCGACAGGACTTGATATCGAAGGTGCGCCGGTGGAAAAAATACTGCGGCACTGTGAGGAAGAAATTAGAAGATGATTCGCATGGATGCTCTGACTTTGATTAAGATCCGACACAGCACACGCAAATTTTTGCAGAAACCGATAGAGAAAGAAAAGTTTGACCAGACAGTTGCAAAGGATTCGGTAACCACGCAGGTATAAGGCTTGCGTGGTTATTTTTGTTTTCCTTCAGGCTGGAAAAATTCCTTAAAAAGTGTTATAATAATTAAGTAGTTTGATTTTTAAGAATCGTTCGTCGTATATATTTTTTATATTCATGCAGTAAAATATTACTGTTTTATACATGGACACGGAGGCGGATATTATGCGATGCAAAAGGATGCTCGGGGTTTTGCTGAGTGTAATCACTTTGCTGACCATGGCAGTATCTTTCACAGCATGTGCGCATGAACGGGCGCAAAAGCTTGTGCGGGTTGGCTGGTACGATTCGGCGTTTCACCGCCGGGATCAGTTCGGGCGGCGCTCCGGTTACGGCTACGAATACCAGCAGCGCATTGCAACCTACACCGGCTGGAAGTATGAATATGTAGAAGGCAGCTGGTCAACACTGCTGGAAAAACTGATTGCGGGAGAAATCGACATCCTCAGCGATGTGTCTTATACTCCGAAGCGGGCGGAAAAGATTCTCTATTCCGCAGAAGCGATGGGCGCGGAGGGATATCATGTCTTTATTACGCCCAATAACAATGAAATCAGGCCGGACGACTTTTCCACCTTTAATGGAAAACGTGTGGGCGTTAACAAGAACAGTATTCAGGAGCAGCTTTTTAAGCAGTGGGTCGAAAAACATAATGTGCACCCGATCATCGTAGAATTGACGGCCAAAACCCCCAAGCTGCTGGAGATGCTTAAAAACGGTGAAATCGATATGCTGGTGACCCTGGACACCTATGGCAACTCTGCCGATGTGGTGCCGGTAGTCAAGGTCGGCTTTGCGGAATCGTTCTTTGGCATTAACAAGAACCGTCCCGATTTGAAAAGCGATCTGGACACTGCCATGAACCGCATTTTTGAAGAGAACCGGGATTTTAACCAGCAGATGACCCAGAAGTTTAACCGGTCCAGTGCCGTAAACAAGTTCCTTACGATGGAAGAACGGGAATGGCTGTCGCAACACGGTACGATCCGTGTAGGGTATCGGGATCATTTTCTCCCCTTCTGTAAGCAGGACGAGAACAGTAAAAAACTTGTGGGCGCCCTGGCGGATTATATCACGTTTGCGGAGAAAGCAGAAAAGAATGCGAAACCCACCTTTGAACCCAGGGCGTATGCTACAACGGAAGCCGCCTTGCAGGCGTTGGCCAAAGGCGAAATCGACTGTGTGTTCCCCATAGCTCTCAGCGCCTATGACGGCGAGCAGCGGGGCATCATTATTACCGATCCTCTTATCAGTACGGAAATGTTCGCCGTAGTCCGTACGGATGATCACAGGGGCATTGTAGTGGATAAGGAAATGAAGGTTGCTGTCGTGGAAGGTAACCCCGGGTACGATACCTTTCTGAAAGATCATTTCCCCAAATGGAAGGCAAAATATTATAAAGATATTCAGTCTGCTTATCAGGCGGTGGCCAACGGCGAGGCAGATTATAGTTTGGTGAGCAACTACCGTATCGGTTTGGAAAGCAATTTGTTTGAAAAATACAAATTGTCTGTCCTCACAACTAACAAAAACCGGGATTTGTCTTTTGCAGTCCGCAAAAAAGACGACTGCCTGTATTCGATCCTCAACAAAATCAATCATGTCATTCCGGAAACGTCTCTCAATTCCGCGCTGAACAATTATGCTTTCCGGGATACGAAGGTTACGTTGTCCGATTTTGTGAGAGACAATCTGGGCTACGTAGTGGCTCTGGTTGCCAGCATTGTCGCCATAGTTTTCTGGATGCAGATACGGAATATGCAGTCGGAAGAAAAAGCGGAAGAAGGCCGTCAGATTATTTCCGAAACGGAACACGACCATCTGACCGGGCTGTATAACTGGAACTTTTTCCTCGTATACGCCAGCCGGCTTTGTCGCGAACATCCCGAGCAGCCAAGGGACGCGGTCGTCATGAATATTGAACGGTTCCATTCCATCAACGCGCTGCATGGACGGGACTTTGGGGACAAGGTATTACGTGAACTGGGCGATGAGATCAGCCGGTTCGCTGAGGAAACGGGCAGTATAGCCAGCCGGTATGAGGCGGACCGTTTTGATATCTACAGCCCTCACCGGGAAGACTGGCAGGCACAGCTGGAACGGTTCCAGGCACGCATGGACAAACTCTTCCATAATGCCAACATCTCGCTGCGCATGGGGGTGAAGCCCTGGCAAAAGGATATGGAACCGGTTACCCAGTTTGACCTGGCCCGTACCGCCTGCAACAAGATGCGCGGAACGTTCAAAACCCAGGCGGCGATTTTTGACGCTAAGATGGAAAAACGGGAAAACCGGGATCAGCGTCTTCTAAATGACCTGAACCGTGCCTTGGAGAAGGGAGAGCTGGAGGTTTACTACCAGCCCAAATATGATATTCAGGCGGAACATCCGCGCCTGTCCAGCGCTGAGGCGCTTGTCCGCTGGCGGCATCCGGAACTGGGCCTGCTTTCACCGGCCGATTTTGTCCCTCTGTTTGAGCAAAGCGGGCAGATCACCGAACTGGATAACTATGTATGGAAAGAAGCTGCCCGGCAGATTGCCACCTGGCGCAGCCGGCACGGCGTGGTCATGCCGGTATCCGTCAACCTCTCCCGGGTGGATGTGTTCGACCCGAACCTGATGGAAATTCTTGACGGGATCATCGCAAGGCATGAGCTGCAGGCCGGGGATATCAAGCTGGAGGTCACCGAATCCGCTTATACCGAAAACGCGGAGCAGCTGATTCAGGTTATTGAAGAATTGCGGGCCAAAGGGTATAAAATCGAAATGGACGATTTCGGTTCCGGCTATTCCTCCCTGAACATGCTTTCTTCCATGCCGATTGACGTTTTAAAGATGGACATTGCGTTCATCCGGAACATCGAACGGAATGAAAAGGATTTCCGTCTTGTGGAATTGATCGTAGACATTGCCCGTTCCCTGAAGGTTCCTGTTATCGCCGAAGGCGTGGAGACGGCAGGGCAGCTGAACCTGTTGCGGAACGCGGGCTGCAATCTGGTGCAGGGGTATTATTTCTCCGCACCGCTGCCTGCTGCTGAATTCGAACGGAAGATACTCAGTGAAGTCGAAAAGGCTTGAAAAGAGGGAAGCATGGATTCATAAAGTTATGAACAAGGGCGCTGATTTTTACGGTCAGCGCCCTTTGCATTTTTTGTGATCCGCACTCTCTAAAAAATAATGTAAAATTTCTTGTTAAGTGTTATAATTAAAATACTGAAGGAGGTGTGTTTCATGAAACACGTAGTTAAAAAATCTATGATGGTTGCAGGCGTTCTGGCCTGTCTGTTTGCTTCTACAGCGCTTGCGCAAACGGTAACGCCGAGCCCGGAACAGGATAAGGCGACCCAGACGGCAGCGCCGCAGGAAAACAAGGATTATGACGCAGCCCACGGTTATAAGAATGAAGCTGCCAAAGAACTGAAAAAGGAAGCGGCAGAAAAGAAAGAAGAGCAGGTTAAGGCGGAAAAGAATGCCGCGTGGGAACGGGACAAAGAAACCCAGAAAGAAGCGGTAAAAGAAAATAAAGACTATGACGCGTCCCACGGTTATAAGAATGAATCTGTCAAACAGCTGAAAGAAGAAGCCGCAGAAAAGAAAATAGAAGCGGCAGCGAAAAATGAAGAGCAGATTAAGGCGGAAAAGAATGCCGCATGGGAACGGGATAAAGCAACCCAGGCCGAAGCGTTAAAGGAAAACAAAGACTATGACGCTGCCCACGGATACGCAAAATAAAATACGATACGCTGAAGTCTCCTGCGTTGCAAATAGCGCAGGAGACTATTACATTTTCAAAACATACTACCGTGGTGAAAAAAATCCCCCAATTACGAAGTTGTAATTGGGGGAATAATTTTTATTGAGATACAGAACAGACGCTTCGGTTTCGCGTCAACGGTTTGTCAGCATGTGTCGGGTAAAAATTGAAAAATGACTTACGGTGACACAACTTACACTAACTGCCGTTTCGCGCGTTCCGCTTCAGCGCTTTCATCTTCTTCCGGATACCACATAACGTGGGTGAAGTCCACATAACATTCTTCGCCTTTGCCGAAGGCAATGCGGTGCGGCGTCTGGATCTTCAGAAGCTGGTCGCCCATCGGTACCAGATACTCGGTGGTATCGGTCAGGAACACGCGGCTGTAAATGTGTGTCTTGAAACCGTGGTCCCGGTTCAGGTCGATGGCGTTGGGCCGGGTGGCTACCACCATTTCCCTGTCGGCATGTTCCGGAATGGTCAGCGGCAGCGGATTCTGCATGTCGCCCCGGGCGTAGACCTGGCCGTGATCCAGCACTACGTGCAGGAAGGTGGACTGGCCCAGGAAGTTGTGCACGAAACGGTTCACCGGTTTGTTGTACAGATTGGACGGGGTGTCGATCTGCATGATGTTGCCCATGTCGCAGACCATCATCCGGTCGGAGATGGCCATGGCTTCACTCTGGTCGTGGGTTACAAAGATAACGGTGAAACCGAACTTGCGCTGCAGGGCCTTGATTTCGAAACGCATGCTTTCCCGCAGTTTGGGGTCAAGGTTGGACAGCGGTTCGTCCAGCAGCATGACCTTGGGGTTGGTGACGATGGCCCGGGCTAAGGCGATACGCTGCTGCTGTCCGCCGGACAGGTCAGAAGGATACACGTCTTCCATGTTGTCCAGACTGGTGTGATGCAGCGCTTCCTTTACCCGTTTGCGGATCTCATCGTGAGGAACCTTTTTGATCTGCAGGGGGAAAGCCACGTTGTCAAAAATATTCATGTGGGGCCAGACTGCGAAAGCCTGGAATACCATGCCCAGTCCCCGCTTTTCGGGAGGAACGTAGAGGTTTTTTTCTTTGATGGAAACCGGCTGGCCGCAGAGGTGGATCTCACCTTCCGACAAGTCTTCGAAACCCGCGATCATACGCAGGGTCGTGGTCTTGCCGCAGCCGGAGGGACCTAAGAACGAAAAGCATTCGCCCTCGTGGATGTTGAGATTGAAATCGTTTACCGCCGTTACCGTGCCCAGGGTCTTGGTGGTAAAACGTTTGGTTACATGTTTTAAGATAATCTGATCTTCCGCCATGTTTTACACACCCTTTCTGTCTTTGGTAATCTGGGTTACGATAAAGTTGCAGACGATAATGATGAGGATCGCGATGGCAGCCAGCGCGGATGCCTGGGGAATCTGACCGGAGTCACGCAGTGCGAAGATCTGCACGCCCAGGGTACGGGTATAAGGACCGTACAACAGGATGGACGTGGTCAGCTCGCGCATGGAGGGCAGGAAAATCAGGAAGAAGCCTGCTACCATGGCGGGACGGATCAACGGCAGCGTTACGTCTTTCAGGGATTCCGTATGGGACGCGCCGCAGGCCCTTGCCGCTTCTTCCAGGGAAGGATGCACCTGCTGCAGCGAGGCGGAAGCGCTCTTCATGGAGAAGGACAGGTAACGGGCCATGTAGGCTACCAGGATGATCCAGATGGTGTTGTAGAGGCTGATGCCCCACAGCGCGCCGGACCAGGCCAGGATTACGCCGATAGCCAGTACGGTGCCGGGAATGGAGTAAGGAAGTACGGAGAGCATTTCCAGAATTTCTTTCCCTCTGGGTTTGATCTTAATAACAACATACGCCACCATAACGCCAAGGAACATACAGATGACACCGGCGGAGATGGAAAGGAACAGGGAATTGCGGATGGAATCCATGGTCGCCTTGCTGGTAGCCAGATTCTGGAAGTTCTCCAGCGTAAAGTTTTCCGGGATAAGCGGCAGGCCATAGGCTTTGACCAGGCCTTCCAGGAAAATCATGATCAGGGGAACCAGTACGATGACGATCAGGGTGATGACCGATAAGAACAGCAGCGGATATTTTGCGCCGCGCAGTTTGATCAGGGTAGGACGCATGCTCTTGCCCTTGATGATGTCGTAGGACCCGGAGCTGAGGACGATCTTCTGTAAAATCAGCGCCATGGCTACGACGAATACCAGCAGGATAGAGAGGGCCGCGCCCTGACGGATGCCTTCGAAACTGCCGCCCGCCCGGTCGATGCAGGCGTAAATTACGGTGGGCAGTGTGTAGATCTGTTTGGAGAAACCTAAGATAGCCGGAACACCAAAGTGCGCCAGGGAGGAGATCAGGATCAGCAGAGCGCCGGCGGAAATGGCCGGGGTCACCAGCGGGATCGTGATCTTACGGATAACCGTGCCCTGTGAGGCGCCGGCGATACGGGCGGATTCTTCCAGGGTGGGGTCCATGCGTTCCAGCGCAGAAACCACCTGCATGAACACGAAGGGGAAATAGTAGGAAACTTCCACGAAGATGATGCCCCACAGGGAGTTGATGTTCAGCGGGGCGGTTTCAAAACCGAAGGTGTTCATCAGCCAGGTGTTCACATAGCCGCCGCGTCCGGATAGCAGCATGTCCCAGGCCATGGCCCCGAAGAAAGGCGGGAACATGTAAGGGATCATGAACAGGGCCCGCATGAGGCCTTTACAGGGGATGTCGCTGCGGCCCAGCAGCCAGGCGTAGAACAGGCCCACGATGGTGCCGAAGATGGTCACCGCAACCCCGATGATGACGGTGTTGGTCATGGCTTCCACATTGTCTTTGCTGAATACCACCGTCTGGAACATTTCAATATCGAATTTCCCCTCAAAGAAGAACGCATTGTACACAATCATGAAGATGGGGATAAATACGATGACGAACAGCAGGACAAAGCTGACCAGGGTCATGGCCTTATCCAGTCCGAAGGTTGCGCCGTCCAGAGCAGCTAAGTCTGACGTTTTGCGTGATTTACCGATATTCATGCGTTGCCTCCTTTCTGCTCTTTAGCCGGATAATAACGGGGCTGCAGAAAACGCAGGCCGACTTCCTGTCCTTCCTTCACTTCGCCGTGCTGGATTACATCCAGGGCGTTTTGCTGTACCCGCAGGTCCCGGTTGCCTAACTGGATAAAGTAGTTGTACTCGCTGCCCAGAAAGACGGAACTGCGGACTTTGGCACGGATGGGGGATGTGTTGTCGAAAGCGATATCGTTGGAACGTACGCCCATTTCCATTTTCTGCCCGCCGGCGAAAATGTCCATGGGGCAGTCATCCAACGGATACTTTTCGCCTACGTCGATATAGGCGCGGCCGTTCTGCTGCACCAGGGAAAGGAAATTGGACACGCCGATAAACTCAAAGACAAAACGGTTGGCGGGACGCAGGATGATATCCTCGTCGGCGCCCAGCTGGCACAGATTGCCTTCGTAATCCATGATCGCCATTTTGTCGCAGAGCTGCAGCGCCGCTTCCTGGTCGTGGGTGATGTACAGGATGGTGGTGCCGATATCGTGCTGGATCACCCGGATCTCCTGCAGCATTTCTTCCCGGAGTTTGGCGTCCAGGTTGGTGATGGGTTCGTCCATGACGATGACTTCGTCGCTGCTTACCAGCGCACGGGCGATGGCCACGCGCTGCTGCTGCCCGCCGGAAAGCTGGCTGGGCAGATGATTTTCATATCCTACCATGCGGACCTGTTCCAGGGCATGTTTGGACCGGCGGGCCATTTCGTCCCGGTTCATCCGCATCTTCTTCATAGGATACAGGATATTTTCTAAAACGGTCAGATGGGGCCAGACTGCGTAATCCTGGAACACCACGCCGATGTGGCGGCGTTCGGGGGGCACGTCGATCCGGTCTTTGGCGCTGAATACACAGCGGTCACCCACATAGATGGCGCCTGTCTCGGGTTTGATAAACCCTAACAGGCAGCGCACCAGGGTGGTCTTGCCGCAGCCGGAAGGACCTACCAGGCACATGATCTGGCTTTCTTCCACGGTGAGGGAAAAATTTTTCAGAATGCATTTATCCCCATAGTGGAACGTGATGTTTTCAAAACGGACATCAGCCATAGGTCTTCCTCCATTAATGGTGAAATAGAAAAATGGTGAAGGCAGGGCATCCCCTGTCTTCACCATGAGGTTTCAGGAGACACTTGTTACATCAGTGCTTCCTTAGAATCGGATAGGCGGCAACTAAATTGCTGCCCTTTGCAATTAACGTTACGGATTATTTTTTCTTGAAGATGCCGTCAAACTGTTTCAGCATATCTTTGGAACCGGTTGCCAGTGCCTGCAGGTCAACCTTCATAGCGCGTTTGGCAATGGTTTCGGCGCTTTCGCCCTTCTGTTTTACGTCTTTGCGGACGGACAGCAGGTTGTTGGCAACCAGAACTTCCTGGCCTTCCTTGGAGAGGATGAAGTCAATCAGCAGTTTGCCGTTCTTTTCGTTCTTGGCGCCTTTAACCAAAGCTACAGGGCTGAAAATGGAAACGATGTCTTTGTCCAGATATACAAAGTCGATGGTGGAGCCTTTGGCTTTCAGGTTGTTGGTAACATAGTCCAGGCACATGCCGACTTTGTAAGCGCCGGCCGCGATCTGGTTGTGGGAAGCGGTGGTGCCGGACTGGAGTTCCGTACCGTTGGCTTTCAGTTTTTCAAAGAAAGCAGGACCGTAATCCTTGCTGGCCATCAATGCGCCAACCGCGTATTTGGTGGTGCCGGCTGTGCCAGGGTCGGTCATAACGATCTGGCCTTTCCATTTCGGATCCAGCAAATCGTTCCAGGTCTTGGGAGCTTCTTCCTTCTTTACTTTGGTGGTGTTGTAGGCGATGCCCATGTTCATCATACGGGCGCCGGTGTAGAAGCCTTCCGGATCGATAAAGGCCTTATCGATGTTCTTGGCTTCCGGGGATTCATATTTCTGGAGGATCTTCCCGTCGGCTTTGAATCCGATGTAGTCGGCAGGGTCGCCAACCCAGATTACGTCAGCTGCAACCTGGCCGCCTTTTGCTTCGGTGAAGATTTTGGTTTTAACTTTGCCGGTGCCTGCGAAATAATAATCCATCTTAATGTTGGGATATTTCTTTTCAAAGGCTTTCTTAACCGCGTTCAGCTGGTCTTCCTGCATGGACGAATACAGCATTACGGTATCGGTGGCCGCCGCTGCTTTCGGAGCGTCTTTCTTCGGGGCATCAGGCTTTTTGTCCCCGCCGCCGCAACCGGCCATCATGAGAGCCATAACCAGCATCAGGGAACCAGCAACATACGTTTTTTTCATAAAACTTCTCCTCCTTGATTTTTAAAATTTTAATACGATTTTAAAATTATCATAGGTAATGTAAACTTACGGGAAGCTTACCCTATTATTATAACGCATGCCCATAAATGATTCAATGATTTGTGTGAGTTTTAGAAAACTTTTTTATGAAGGAGACGAATGAATCAGCGTTTCCTGTAATAAAAAAAACGCCCGTTTGGTGACGGGCGGCTATGAGTGCGGTTATCGTCTGAAACCGTGATGCGTATGATGTGCCGACGCCATACGATGTACTTTGCCGTATGATTTAAAACCGGGGCTGTGGCGTTTCATTTGGTGGAGCGGGGCATGCCGTACGGGTTTCCAGGTGTGAGAGACAGGACCTCTGGTATGCATGGCCGGTCTGTGCTTAGCATACCGGTGTTGCATGTGTTTGGCATGAAGCTTATGACCCGGTTTCGCAGTGGGTTTGTAATGACGGTGCAGCGGACGTTTCACCTGCTGCTGTGCCTGCGCAAGGCTCATGCGGCCATTGGCGGCTTCACTGATTCCCGGTAAGAACGAAGTGGCAAGAAAAGCGGCCATGCATGCGGCTGTTACTATTTTTTTGAAGTTGAATTTCATCTTGTTTCGCCTCCTTTTAATCGTTTACGTTGTTTTGTAGAATTTGTCGGATTGATTCAATCCTGTTCGTTGTGATTATAGTAATCGAAAAAAAGGGCGAAAGCTTGACGAAAATATGTATTTTTTGTGTTTAATTATGTTTTACACAGTAAAGATTGTCATGATATAATTTAAAAAATTTATCAGCGTCAATTTTAATGACCCTGCCTTGTATATATAATAGAAATATGTTTAGTAAAAGGAGATGTGAATCATGAGACTAAGCACCTATGAAATCATCCTGCCGCTGGTCGGTACGGATGAAAAACCGATTGAGGGGTACACGCTGCTGACGAACGGCTTGTACGGCGCCGTGGACGTAGTGCCGAAGGAAGACGCGGACAAGCTGCAGGCAGGAGATTTTGCCGGATTGCCCGCCGCGCTGCGGGAACGGCTTATGCTGCGCGGACATATCACCCGAAAAGACGAAGCGGGCGAACTGGCGGACCTGAAACTTCTTTCACGCATCTTCAAGACCATTCAGGGCCGCAGCGGTGTGGGACTGGTCATCATGCCTACCTATGACTGCAATTTCCGCTGCCCGTACTGCTTTGAACAGCACCGGCTGAAGAAAGGGCAGGACTGGCTCGATAACACCATAAGCGATGAGATGATAGAAACCGTTTTCGGCGCGCTGAAGGACTACAGAGCGCGGGGTTATATGGTGAACGGCTGCTCGTTCTATGGCGGGGAACCGTTCCTGGCAAAGAACCTCGGCGTGGTAAAAAAGATTGCCGACAAATGCAGGGAAATGGGCCTGTCTATGGGCGCCATTACCAACGGGTACGATCTGGAAACGTATCTGGACTTCATAGAAGAATACAAGCTGAGAAGCTTACAGGTGACGGTGGATGGCACGGCGGAGCTGAATGACCGCCGGCGTCTCCACAAGGACGGTCTGCCCACCTACGACCGCATCCTGCGCAATGTGGAGCTGGCGCTGCAGCGGGGCGTGAGGGTAAATCTGCGGGTGAACGTGGGCAAAGAGAATCTGCACGGGATGAAGGAACTGATCGATGACCTGAAGGCCCGGGGCTTTATCGCGAAAGAAGAAGAACGGGCCAAAGAGGAAGAGGAACTCAGGAAAACCGACCCCCAGGCGAAGACAAAGCGGGGCGAGTTCTCGTATTACTTTAAGGCGACCACCGATGACGCGCATCCGGAAAAGAATATCAGCGAGCAGGATACCATTGACGAAATGATGAAGATCGGCTTCACAGCGGAGGAAGCAGTTGCCCGCCAGAGCCAGTACAACATGATCTGGAACCGGATGAAGAATCTCTTTAAGAAGGAAGGGTATCCGGATTTCTCCCCGGCGTATTGCGGCGCCGAGATGGGAATGCTGGTGGTGGACCCCTTCGGGAAAGTCTTTTCCTGCTGGGACGTCGTAGGGAAAGACGACCAGGCGACTGGGTATATCCAGCCTGGTATGAGCCGGTTCTTATGGAATTTCAATAAGGCAAAGTGGCGTACCCGTACCGTGGACCTGATACCGGCCTGCCAGAGCTGCCCGTATGCCTTTATCTGCCGGGGCGGCTGCGCTTCCCGTTCCAGCAACGCGTATGATGACTATTTCCGGGAATTCTGCGGCGAGATCCGGGAGATTTTTGCCTTCACGGCATCCCGTTTGGCCGGTCAGGAGTGGGAAAAACGCCGTGCCGCCGCTGCCGCGGGTGAAGCAAGCATGGATGCCTGCGCAGGCGAACTGACACTGTCCCTGGCCGGGCCCGCCTCGCGGTTTACAGAGGCGGAACGGGCGAAGATTATGGAAACAAACAGCCAGAAAGAAATGTTTGATATTGTAAAAGGGGCCGCCTTTTTCCCGGAACCTGAATAAGACAGTGAATAGTTCCGCGTTATCTTTTTTACAAGGGTAAATCATATGATTAAAATTCTGTTTGTCTGTCATGGCAACATCTGCCGTTCACCTATGGCAGAGTTTGTAATGAAAGATATGGTGCGTAAGGCCGGCCTGGAAACCAGGTTTGTGATTGAATCCAAAGCGGCCCGGCGTGATGAGCTGGGGAATGACACGCATTATGGAACCAGAGCCAAGCTGCGGCAGATGGGAATTCCTTTTGCGAAACGCAGGGCCACGCTGCTCAGTAAAGCGGATTACGCCGCGTATGATTACCTGATTGCCATGGATGCGGAAAATGTTCACGATATGCTGCGGCTGTTTGGCGGCGACCCGGAGAAAAAGATAACCATGTTGTTGCAGTTTGCCGGGGAAAACCGGGAGGTGGCCGACCCCTGGTACACGGGAAATTTTGATGAAACCTATGAAGATGTAGTAAAGGGGTGTAAAGGCTTACTGGAGGCAGTGAAGGAAAGATAGTTTTTTGAAACAGTTAGGCCTGGTTCTTTTGGATAAATAGTAATCGTCAGGTTTTATTATTTGTCAAGAGAAAGTAGGTTAGTAAGCAAAATAAGCGAACGTTGAGTATTCATCAATGAAAGCATGAAATTGATGAATTTTAAAACGAGAAAAAGGTTAATCCCTGTCAACACGCGTCACTGGTGGGTTGGCAGGGATTTTTAATTTGCGCATGCAAGAGGAGACTTTTGGACTCACAATGATTTATAATGTAGATAGTGGGGAGGTTCCCCCCTTTTTGATTTCGCAGAAACAATGCAGGTTTTTACAAGATAATTATGAAAGAAGTGACAGGAAAAAGGACAAGAAAATGAAGCATATTGGCTCAGAGACATGGCATTGTCACATTTAATAGTTATAATAAATATAATTAATGGAAAAAATGCAAATGCAGAAAAGAGATGAAGCAGGGATGGATAAAACCGTTTTGAAATACCGGAAAGTAATTTATAATGAAAATACTTTAATGTACACCGTAAAAACAGGCACAGGTGGCAATTATAAAATCTCCACAAATCGTTACCTCATATACGCTAAAGAATATGACAATCAGAAAAAAAGTTCTGTAATAGCTTATATTCTATGGCTTTTCCTGGGGATTTTTGGTGTCCATCGGTTTTATGTCGGTGATTTCTTTAAAGGCATTCTGTTATTTTTTACTCTTGGCGGATTTATAATTGGCTGGCTGGTTGATTTCGTGTTTTTGCAGAAACGAATTGAAGAATACAATGATGCTTTGGAAATCGAATTGTTGGCTAAAGCCATTGAAGATACGCAGACTGATAGAAATCGCGGTGCTAACATAGATAACTCTGTTTATGATGTGCGAAAAGAAATGGATGAAGATGTGGACCTGTAAAGAAGGGAGAAGGAGTTATAATGTTCTTTGACAGACTTGCAAAAGGTTCCAATGAAAAAGACCGAAATAAAGAATTAAATACGACTGGCAAGGATAATGGATCAGACAAGAACTCGAATGTTATAATAAACGGAAAACAAATGCCGCATACTGATACGAAAGATGTAATTATTTCTGACTCTGCTCCTATTCGCGTTAACGTAAATCTCAAGATGGGGATTCAGCCGATAAAAACTCCGGGCGAAATCAAATGGATGTTACATGATGAGTACGATTTATCTGATATACCGGAGCCTTGGTATCGTATTGCCTCTTATATGCAACAATTCTGTAGTTTTTACCGCTCAAAAAATAAGAAGGATTTGCTTCAGATACAGCCAGCCTGCGATTTATTTTATATTCTTAATATGGAAGCAGATGATACGGAGCTTATTGCTGAAGATAATGACGGGGTAACCATCAAGGGGTGGTACGCTCCTGACATGGATATGAATGTGGCATCCTGTGTGGCAGGTTGTATAGAAAAGCGGAATCAGACGTGTCTTTTAAAAAACCGTCGTTTTAAAGCAGCAAACCGTAAAAAAGACGGGTTTGTCCATGAATTCTTAACGTTGCGCTCTTGCAGCAAAGAAACAGAACCCCGTTGTTATCTGGCCAGGACCTGTAAATTTTGCCTTGCCAACATTGCTTCGTATATTCATTATTTGCGTCAGACGGATCCGGAGGAGGAAAAGCGGCAGCGGATGAAATACGCGGCCAAGGCAGTCAAAACGTATCAGGATATGGAGGCCCTGCCGTTCCATTTCTCTGATGACTTTTTGGAAAAGCTTACGGTTTCTTCTGCTTCTTTGCGTTTTGCCAAAAGAATGATTGATATGGGAGCGGTTCTGCCCCATGTTACACTTAACGTAACAGAAGGAACGTATCGCCTTGTCCTGGCTTACCCTCCCTGTCTGGAAGAGTTGTTTTCGAAGGATTATAATGGCGAATTCTCGGAAGAGTATTTGCTGAAACTCTGTGAAGGAAAACCGCTCATCCCCTATTATTTTTGGCGAACGATTACGATTCCTAATGCTGGCATCGAACAGGATGAATTCTTTCTGAAAGTGTTCCATGGTCAGATGATAGACAATGTGGCGATGCTGTTCTGCCTCGTGACATTTGTTTATGATTTGCTGCAGCAGGGCAAGTATGTATCCTATATGACACGCTGTCTTCAGGAAGAGGAAGCTGCAGTGAAAGAGATTGAAAAAGAGTTCCGGCTGGGGGAAAACAGGAATGGTTTTTACGGTTCCGTTGTCGGTTCTGACAAGAAGTCTGTTATGCTAAAGGCGGCGATGCTTTCAATCGCGTTGCAGGCAAAGTGTCCGTACCTGAGTCCTGCCTGCGCTTTTATTTCCCTCACCGATTTTATGGAATCCCTGATGGCCGGCGGCGGTGATGGTTCTTCCGATTCCTTCCATGTGGACTTTTTGGAACCGAAGAGGAACATGATTTATATTCTGGACGGGATTTCGTTTTGGATGCAGTATTCGTTGAAGTTTGCAAATCCGGATTATACCAATAACCGCTCCCGCATGTTGAAACACTGTTTGCAGATTCTACGCGAGTACCGTCCCAGTTCTTATATTATCCTGACGGGAAACCAAAAAGAGATGGATAGCTTTATGCATCTGGACAGTTCGTTCAAAACACTGTTCGGTGAACATCGGATTGCAGTAACCGATATGTCGCCGGAAGAGGTGTATCGTCAGTTTACATCCATGATGGATGGCACAAAGATAGCTGTTGATAAAAATGAATTCATATCGTATGTAGTTAGAAATCTTGACTATTTTCCGTTTGACAATGATTCGCTGGTCTGCTATCTTTCCGATTGCGTGAAAGCGACCGGATATTTGCCGGCTGATTTCAATACCCGCAATGAGCAAACCTTTGAAGAAGCGTTGCATGAAATGGTCGGACTGGAAAACGTAAAGGAGCAGATGATTCGGTTCAGCCATTATGTACGGTTTGTACAGCAGGCGAAGGAATCCAGGATGGACATACCTGCGTCCAATTTCCACATGCTGTTTACAGGGAATCCGGGTACCGGGAAAACCACAGTGGCCCGTATCGTAGCCAGGATGCTGTATGACTGCGGCATTTGCAGGAAGGATAAATTTACGGAAGTCCAGAGTACGGATATGGTGGGCCAGTATTTGGGACAGACCGGGCCGAAGACGAAAGAATTGATTGAGAACGCTATGGATGGCGTATTGTTCATTGACGAGGCTTATGCAATCACGGATGGCGACGGTTCCGGCTCCAACGATTACGGCAAGGAAGCCCTGGCCGTTCTGATTAAGATGATGGAGGATTATAAGGACAGGATTGTTGTAATTTTTGCCGGCTATAAGGATAAGATGGAAACTTTTGTAGATACAAATCCCGGCATGAAATCCCGTATCGGTTACACCTTTGAGTTCCACGATTACAGCGATGCGGAACTGGTGGAAATCTTCTGCCGCAAGGCAAAGAAAGCAGGGTTTGTTCTTGAAAAAGGAGTAAAAGAAAAGATTGGCGAATGCGTGAAGGGAGTATCATCGCAGAAAGATTTTGGTAACGGACGGTATATTGACAAACTGTTTCAGGAAGTATTGGTGGAGCATGCCATGAACCTGGACGGGAATCAAAATTTGAAGATTCTTTCTGTTAACGATATTCCTTCAAGGGGAATGCTTGAAAAAATGTCTTAGGAAACAATGATTATCCGCTTTGAACATGAAAATACTGAAAGGCTGGAAATAATATGGAAAAACAAATGCCGAGCTGATTATTGTTTTTAGTAGTAAGGAATGATAAAATAATTAATTAAGATAAAAATAAAGTGAAACTATCTGAAAATGCAAATTTAATGCACTTAATGAGGTGTAAACATGATTGCCGGTGAATTGCGTAGCAGAGTTGATAAATTATGGGAAATGTTTTGGACTGGTGGAATTACCAATCCGTTAGATGTGATTGAACAAATCACGTATTTAATTTTTATAAGGGAATTGGATATTATTGACGATGAAAAGAGTCACGATGCTCAGTTCTTTGGTACTAAATTTGAAAGCCGTTTTAAGGGAAATGAATTATGCAAGTGGTCAAAATTTAAGCATTTTCCGGCAGAGAAAATGTATGATATTGTCCAAAACAAAGTGTTCCCGTTTATTAAAAATCTCCATGCAGATAAAGAAAGTACATATTCTAAATACATGGCAGATGCCATTTTTAAAATACCGACCCCGCAGCTGTTAGAAAAAATCATTACCGCCATGGATGATATTGATTGGAAGAACAGCGATATTCGCGGGGACTTATATGAATATTTGCTGTCTAAGATTGCAACATCCGGAACAAACGGTCAGTTCCGTACGCCAAGACATATTATCCGCATGATGGTTGAACTGGTTGCACCAAAAACTGACGATATCATTTGTGATCCGGCCTGCGGCACCAGTGGTTTTCTGGTATCAGCTGGTGAGTACATCAATGAAAAGTATAGTGATGATATTTCTTATGACGAAAAAATAATGAATCACTATAATAACGATATGTTCTTCGGTTTCGATATGGATCGGACTATGCTTCGTATTGGGGCCATGAATATGATGACGCATGGTATTGAGAATCCAAATATCCAATACAGAGATAGTCTGTCTGATCAAAACACTGATAATAATAAGTATTCTTTAGTTTTGGCCAATCCACCGTTTAAAGGAAGTCTGGATTATGATGTTGTATCTTCGGATTTGTTGAGAGTCTGTAAGACCAAAAAGACAGAATTACTTTTCTTAGCTTTATTCTTGCGCATTTTACAAAACGGCGGAAGGTGTGCAGCTATCGTTCCTGATGGAGTTTTGTTTGGCTCCTCTAATGCGCATAAGGCAATTCGCAAAGCTATTATTGAGGAAAATCGGTTAGAAGCTGTTATTTCTATGCCAAGTGGCGTGTTTAAGCCCTATGCAGGTGTATCTACTGCTATTTTAATCTTTACCAAGACCGGATACGGCGGTACTGATAATGTTTGGTTCTATGATATGCAGGCTGACGGTTATTCTTTAGACGATAAACGTACAGCCATCCAGGATAATGATATTCCTGATATTATCAACCGATTCCAGAATCTTGAGGATGAGAAAACTCGTAAACGAACAGAAAAATCCTTCTTTGTTCCCAAACAGGAGATTGTTGACAATGGCTATGATTTGTCAATTAACAAATACAAAGTAGTTGAATATAAGTCGGTTGAATATCCGCCTACCAGTCAAATTCTGGAAGAAATCAAGGTTCTCAATAAACAAATTGAATTGGAAACCGCAGAATTGGAAAAACTTTTAAGTCAATAAATTCGGGTTTGTAGGGATGAATGTCGTGAATAAAAAATGGAACTATAAAAAACTTGGAGATGTTTGTACTGTCGAACGGGGTGGATCTCCTAGGC
>NZ_CADBFF010000011.1:0-78964 GCF_902793885.1 uncultured Succiniclasticum sp. | reverse complement strand
ACACACCAAACCAACTGTTTGAAAAAGAGTTAGACCGAATTTATATGGTTTGATGGGATTTTTTAAGAAGTGTGCAACTTCTTATTGCAATTTACGAATAATAAATACCTTTAATTATATATACAAGACAGGCTTTCAAAAATTGACCCTGTTGGAAGTATTTTTTTAATTATATCATACTCATCTTTACTGAGCAAAACCCCAATTTGTACGTGTAAACCTTTATTCTAAGCACTCAAATGTCTTCTCTCATTAAAAACAGACGCTGTATCCATGCAGCGTCTGTTTATATTGTTTATCAGGACTTCTTCTTCAAATACTGATCCATCTTTTCAGCCGCATTCCTGTCTACAGACTCCAAAGCATCAGCATAAATGTTAGCAGTCGTTCTGATATCTGTGTGTCCCAATCTCGCACTGACATTCTTCAATGGTACACCCTGGGCTATCAGTATTGTTGCTGAAACATGCCTCAACCCATGAAACGGCATTGGCGGTAGCTGATGGCGCTTTAAAAAGTGATACCACCAGTGGCCGGATGTTCCCGGGTTCATCGGTTTACCATTCCACTGGGTGAACACCCACGCTTCTTTCATCTCCCACAGTTCAAAAATCTGGGCTCGTTCTGTATCTTGCACGCGTTTATACTCTTTCAGCAACTCCAGCACCGCCCCGGATATTACAAGCGACCTCACAGAGCCCTCTGTTTTGGGTCCTTTTATGATGAACTGGCCTTTGAACTCCTGTACAGAGCGACTCACTGAGATAACACCAGTGTCCAAGTTGATATCTGGCCATTGCAATCCCATCAGTTCACCCCTGCGGAGTCCAGTCGCTATTGCCAGCATAATCATCAGCCTATATTTCAAAGGTTCTCCTTGCAACGCTTTCAGTATGTTACCAATATTCTCCTCCTCCGGTAAGATCATCTTCTTACGCTGAACCTTGGGTCTTTCGACCTTTAGGCACGGGTTGCTGTCCATGAGTTGCCAGTGTGTCGCATCGGTCAACATTGAAGACAGCACATAGAAGCAGGATGCAATGACCTTATCTGACACCGGCTCTTTCTTACCGTCAAACCGCTTGCTTTTGCTTCTGAGGTCGTTCATAAAGTTGATTATATCTATCGGCGTTAGTTTGGTAAGCGGCTTTGCACCTAACGCCGGTATGATTCTGAACTTCAACTGGTTCCGATATGACTGGACGGTCTTGGGAGCCAGGTTCTTCTCGCAGTGGTCTTTCAGCCACACCTCGGCAAACTCTGCCAGTTTAAACTTCTGGGTATAAGCCATCTTACCCTTTCGTATCTCAGCCTCGAACGCATTATATTGGCGCTGGGCATCCAGCTTGCTGGTGGCTGTGATGGTTTTACTTCTCACAATCTGCTTACCTTCAGGTGTATAGCCGTCTGAAACCGCTAATGCATATGTGTTTCCCTTGCGTTTCCTAATCTTGGATGGCACTTTGGCACTCTCCTTTCATTCATTTTCCTTCATATGTATAAAATGGGGGTCATATCGACCCCCATAAAATCTGCTAACTGACTCTGGTTTCTTGTGAATTTAACCAGTTGCGTACAGACTGTTCACGGTAGAAGATACGGAAGCCAGCTCTGATAAACGGTAGACCCTTTTGGGTCCGCATCTTACGCACCATGAAAGTTGTGATACCCAGCATCTGTGCAAGCTCCTTTTCAGAGAGCAGTCGATTTGTATCCGACACTATCAGTCACTCCTTTCTATTATGAATATTATTGTACAGGGCGGCAATTGCCACCCTGTATTAAGCGAAATTGTTACCATTCTCCAAAATCATCTGAGAACGCTGAATAAATCTTGCTGTGTAACACCAAACCGATATAGCAGGAGCGATTGTGTTTGCGCGACTGCGACTTGTTTTCACTGAGCCGAACCGCACATTCCATTTCAAAAGACCGCTGCTTCATCCGGCTCGCACCAGGCATGTTCTTGACAAACCCACAGTAATTGTTCCATAAGTCCTCTGCCAACAGCTCTTCGCTGCTATCGGTTATCTCAATGCAATCACGAACCCAGAGCCTGAACAGTTCTTTGGGAGAGATGGTCGGAGAGACTATCTCTTCCACATCAACAATCTTATCCGGGTGATCGTGACACATGAAGTAGTCAATGGCTTTGCTGAAGAATAAATCCTTCTCTGGCAACAGCTTTGTCTCCAACAGGTCTTCATCAGGCTCAGTGATTGTGGGGCCTGTGGGTATCAGGAATAACCGCTTGGATATTGCGCTACCTGCATCCAATTCAATGGAATATTTAGGTTCAGCGTTACCCATGCACAGCAACACGCAATAGGGCCTAAATTGCTGCATCCGCTCGTATTTCACATCAACCTGCAGGGTATCATGCCCTGTAATCCGCTTGATGAGTGAAGCGATGCCAGAGTTCCAGCAATCTGTGTCTTCATCGGTAGAGATATTAACCAAGGAATGCCTAAGGTTGATCATAGAGAATTGAAGCGTGAGGTCTTTCAGGCTCAAGTTGCCAAAATTGCCGTAACCAAGAATCGCTTGAATGTAAGCTGCTAAGACCGACTTGCCGTTATTGCTCGCTCCGTAAAGGTAGTAGAGGTTCTTACCGGTGCGGTCGTTGCTACAAATCTTACCCAGAAGATACAGCAAGGCTTCAACGCACTGCTCTTCACAATCCGGATTAGCAAGGCGCTTTAAATACCGATAAGTTGCACTGTTCTCCCAGTCATCTTTATCGTATTCAACGTATTTCGCGTTGATGCAATTAAACAGAACAGGGATTTCAGATGCATCACTGAAATCGGATGGCTGCAACAGGACATGATTCTTCAGATCCAGTATACCGTTCTGAACTGCAATGTAGCATTTGTCTGGCATTTCGGGAAGCTCTTTCACCGATGGATGAGCCAAAAGCCAAGCATACAATTCTGACGATTTGTATGAAGAAATCGACTTCCGCAATTCCTCAGGTAAGTCTTTCTTTAGGGCTGCCAGCCTTAAAAACAGGTCAAAATCCCTCTCAAGCAGAGCCGTATAGATGAGATTAATCAGCACGTACAATGTTTTTCCTATGCGGCCAAACTGGAAGCTTTCGACCAAAATATTAGCGAACTCCAAGTTCTTGCCATTGTCACTACCCCTGGCATCACCTGAATCAGATGGATACTTTGGTGGAGGCAAATCCCTACCAGAATCAGGGATTATGCACTCCGTGCTAATGGGAATCTTCAGCTTGTTGGCCATGAAGGCTCCGATTGTCATCACAGCTTCCATGGCATCTGCAGCGTCAGCACTGTCATGGACGCGAGTTTCAGGAATGGACACCTTGCGTCCAGCCCCGGGTGTTTTACCCGGGGCTTTGGCAATGGCGTTAACGGCGTCCAGAACGTCAATCATCAGAATCACCCCCTATCAACATAGCGACTGCATTCTGCAAATCACTATTGTTAATAGAAGTAAAGTACTTTTCAGCGAGCATTCCAATCAACTGGACCAAGATGCTGTCTGATGTTGCCGTCATGAAGAAAACCGCTTTATCGGCCGGCACATCAGAATTCCACACTACAGTGAAAACATCGCCAGTCCTTTGAATCAACAGTAAAATGCCATGTTCCTGGTTGCCCTTGCCAATCAGATGAAGTGATTTTTGATCGCCAAAACTGCTAATCAAAACTTCACCAGACTGATGGTCGCCAAAAGCCTGAAACCTACCATGTTTACCTGAATCAACGTCGTCGCCAGTGCTCCAAGTTTCACAGTAGGACTCGTCGCCCACCTGTAACAGCACCATGTTCACCGTACCGACAACGCCTGTATCAACAAGATAATGCGCCTTCATTGCACGCTCAACCGCGCGGTCAAGCGCTTTCTTAGTCGTAATGGACTTCATATTAAGTCCTCCTTCCATTATTATTTTTTCAAGGTCCAAAGCCAGAGCCCGCTATCCGACATCCTGATTGGTCGCAACCGTCAGCTGAAACAGGACTTGCCAAAGTCACCAGCAACAGGCTAAGTTTATCCAGAGTTAACGCTTCATATCTCTGTATGTTAGCGGCATCTCGTACCACAAGCTTCCGTCTGGATGCGTTCAGTATGCCACAAATCAAGGAATTAATATATGCCAAAAAGCCTTTAGAACAAAATTTCCACAAGGCGCTTTAATTTGAAACATGTTATAATGAAACAAATCCATGGTGGGAGGAACCAAAATCATGGCTAAGGATAATCACATTCCAAGAGGATATACACAACGCACGCCAGATCCAGAAAAAGCACTTCGTATGTTTGAAAACAAAGAATCGATGGATTTATACCAGTTTTCTGATCTTTTACTGGCTATCTTTGGCGAAACCGAAAAGCAATTGACCACTGTTAAGGCAATTAAAGTGCAGCTGCAGAACATTGAGCGGTATAGTAAAGGTCTTTTTAGACTGGATGATTACCGTATTCCTCAGCGTCGAAAATTAGTTTTTCCATATAAACTGCACTGTATTCTGCTTCCCCTGATCTACTTTAACTGCATAAGCGGCCATACAATTTATGATGCCAAGCGACTTATTGAGCGTTACGACCAAATCATGAACTATATTTCCAGTAAAATAGATAAATCAGACCGTGAATATCTTTATACGATTCCATTGATTCAGAATTATAAGGACAGCAGGACAGAAATCATGGCCATCTTTGATGAGGAGTATCAGCTGAACTCGCTGATGACGCATCTGATGCCGCAGAACAACCGCTACCAATTGCCATACATTAAGGAAGAACTCAGTTCCCTGCGTACGCGATGTTACATGGCAAATCTTTACAAAAGCACCCAGGCTAAAGTTTACATTGATGACCCACGTTCCGTTGTAAAGCTGCTAAATCATTATAGGCAATCAGCAGACAACAGCGTGAACAGAGAACCCTCAAATTATCCGGGGCTTACTGAATTATTAGAGTGCCTGACTGCAAACAACATTGACGACGTTCTGCTGCATTACTTCATTTATAAAAGCATCACTCTGCATAGTGCAGAAAATGACATCGTGACACCTGATGAGCTTTTTAAAGTTAATTTGATTGGATTCCACGTGTTAACCCACACCGTGGACATCCCTGAACGTGATAAAACAGCAGTCGAACACTTTAAGGAAATCCAGCTAAAAGCCAGTCAAATATTTGATAAAGATGATGCGGTGGAAAGTTTCCTTTACGATCATATAATAGATATGGCAAAGCTGCTGTTATTAACAAACAGCGATGGCGCAAAAGACATTTCTACAAAGGCCAAATCATTATATACCGATGCGTTGAAAACTAAGCCCGGATATTTGGCACCAAATGAATAAGGCTAAGAAGGTGTAAAAGGTCGGTCAGGTCAGCTTGGTCAGAAGCATTATGATTAATTGCATCTTATAAAAACAACAGGTTGCTTATGTTAAAAGCAACCTGTTGTTATAATTACTTCCC
Source organism: uncultured Succiniclasticum sp. (assembly GCF_902793885.1). Taxonomy (NCBI): domain Bacteria; kingdom Bacillati; phylum Bacillota; class Negativicutes; order Acidaminococcales; family Acidaminococcaceae; genus Succiniclasticum; species uncultured Succiniclasticum sp. The sequence continues at coordinate 73,501 of NZ_CADBFF010000011.1, read as the reverse complement.
ACCTTTGAGGATTACTTCTATTATCTTCAGTATAATTGTTACAACTTGCTTATTCACCTAAACACCACCTCTTACGCTGCAGGAGTTTCAGTCTTTTGACATGTCATGCACAAAGGTCTGTGGTAACGGGCCATGCTGTAGTTATAGACCTTTTCACTAATCTCCTTGCCACAGCCAGCACAGACGGCCACAGGCTCCGGCGGTTCAGCAACATTCCTCCTGGCAGGTGCAGGCTTAGAGGCTAAATTAGTCTGCGGTGCCGTGTAGGTTCTTTCATCAACATCGGTGTCAGCCTCCGGATCGTCTCCTGTGCTTATCGCCATGGACAGAAGGTAAGCATACTTGATAGCTGCAGTTTCAGCCTTCATCACCGCTTTATCTCCAGCATCCTGGCCGGTACCAATGCCGTAAAGATCAATGCTTTCGCCTGATTCACTGTCAATCAGCAGGATGTTACAGCCTACGGTCACCTGATGTTCGATATTTCCCTTGGCATTTGTCACATCGAAACTGCTGATTATAGCCGGGGTTACAACACTGGCAACCTTATGCTTTACCAAAGCAGTGTTGATGGTTTCCAGAACCCCTGCAGCAGAAGCATAACGATATTTGTGAAAATCGTTAAAACCGTCCTTTGCCACATGGGCGCATTCCCCCATGATCAGTACCAGCTTTCTGGCAATGCCGCTGTAATCTGATAATCCTGTTTTGTTATTTTCGTCATTGTAATTTGTATTCATTGAATATCCTTCCTTTCTTACATTAAAAATACTGCACTGGCTACGAACCAGAGCAGTATTCATCAGGCTGCTCTTTCAGCAGCACGTTTTATCAATCTGCCATACGGGCAGAATTCTACTACATCGCAGTATGACTGACACTTTCGGTCATGCCAGCGTTCTCTGGTTGAACATCTGGCTGGCAGATGGTTCTCCAATATAGCTTTTTGCAGACGTTTGGCCTTTACAGCCATATACAGCTTTATCCAGCGGTCGCTGATTTTGTTAATCCTGATTAAGTACAATGGTCGTGTGATGTTACGTTCAGAGGCCATCCGCAATGAGTAATCACGGCAAAGAGCCTGAATAACCATGTCCTTCACTTTGAAACCGGCATCTTCTAACAGAATACGGTAGTAGTTCAACTGGACCGCCCAGTCCAGCAGATGCCTTACACCGTCTGTACGCCATTCCTTACGTGTCTTGGGCTGTCCTTTCTTCAGCCCGGTTTTGTACACTTCACCAGTTGGTACGTCCACTTTGTAATACCCCAGCGCTTTCATTAGCTTAAAGCTGGAAGTTACTTTATAGTCGCCCAGGGTGTTATCAGACAAGTCAACAATCTGGCCATACAGATCAAACTTACCGCTGGTGATATCATCAGCCAGCCGTTCTTCAGCTATGATATTACCTTCATTGTGGCCTTCCTGAATCGTGTGTACGGCTGTGCCGTGCACAGCATATAGCTGTTGCATCGGATCAACCGCATAGTGCTGTACCTTCTTCAGATAAGTTTCTCTTGTTCCAGCAATCAATTCTGTTACTGATGGCTTATCAAGCTTGCGGTTCAATGATTCAGCTACAGAACGCAGTGTTGGCAGGAACATACATCTCTGGCCATTTGGACAGTAGCTCAAACACTGTTTAATTGGGATTGCGCTCCCATTCTTACAGACAAATTTTGTGGCGGGCATTAGGCTGCACCCCTTTCTTCATCCTCACCATATTCCGATTCAAACCGATGGAAATTGAAGAAGTCACCATTACCGTAGTCCGAGGCTTCTTCTACCTTTAGTTCGATAACCTTCATGGAATCATGCTCATTAACGCCGACGCAGTATTCATCCCTGATCCAATCCACAGCTTCGTGATAGCTGTTAAAATATTCCTTGATAAACTCTCCATGGTGACAGCAATCAACCATGTAATGCTCGGTGAAGTACCTGCCTTCCTGATCTGAGTTGATATAAATCTGACTGCCGCACTCTTCAGCCATATAGACCAGCTGGATTTCATTGTCATATTTTTCGCGAATGACTTTGTAGAACACCGCTACATGAGGTTCCCAAGCGGTTTCTGTATCAATACGGAAACTGTACGTGTCTTTATCCAGATTCAGCTTTGTATCGCAATATGTGAAACAATCCCTCTTATCAGCAAGCCCGGCTATCTGCCTGTTGGTATATCCATGAAGGATCAAGAGGTTCCAGAAGCCGGGACCCGAAGATTCATATGCTGCATAGACCTTGCGCAGAAGCCTTGCCAGTTTCGACCTGTCCTTGCTGAAGAATACGATGCTGTTGGCGCAGTAATTTGCCAATTTAACTCACTCCTTTTCAATTCATTTAATTTTGTTACATAAAGAGCACAGAAGCGGTTTACTTCTGTGCTCTTGTGTTTTTATACCGCCTGCGGCAGTAATAACATATTTGAATTAACCTTATTCAGTTTTACGCTTTCGTCCAGAAGTGTACCGCCAAGGCGTTCCAGTTCTGTGGCGCGGTTATAATCAGGGATATCCTGACTGCATCTGGTCACAGCATTAACCAACCCAAAGGCTGTATAATCATTGGACATGATAAAGTGACGAAGTATGGTAGCGCGTTCAGTCTTATTGAGAATATATTTGTCTCCCAGCACCTCAACTGTCTTTACAGGGTTGTCACCAGTTGGAACATTCATAGAAGCCCTCATCTTGTCCACGGTAAGACTAAACCGAGCCTCATCTACTGCAGCCGATACAATATCCTGCACTTTCAGGAAATACGCTTTATCATCCGCAGCCAGCGTTTCATCTGAATAGAGTTCATAGGCTGCGTCCGTGTCTTCCACCTGACGGCCTGCATGATACTTCTTGTGGGCGAGGTCTTTGGAAATCATTCCATTCCTGCATACCAACCGATACACCAAAGGCTCAACCTTCAAGGCGCCCAGTCCGATCTCGCTGTTGGAAATGACGAATCCGGCCTGCACTACATCGCCAGGCGTCAGTTCCGCTTTCATGGTCTTGTTAATTACCTTCATATACAAATGGGTTTCGGTGATGTCGCAACTCTCGATAGAGCATCCTTTCATCTGGGCAATGACCGGCAGTACATGATCCACCAGCTCCAGATTATCCAGTCTGCGATAACGGTCTGAAAGGAACGCTCTCAGCCGACCATCTAAGGTTCGCAGCATGCGTTTCTCAGGCTGTTTTTGCAACCACCCATTGATATTCTGATCCAGTAAGGCTGGATATTCCAGCCTCATCCGGTCATAATATTTGAAAGGAACACCCAGCCGGTCTGCAATTTGCCTGTGGGCAACATCCGATACTGAATAGGCCAGTATGTCATTGCCGGTCGAAACACTGATCGTACTGAGTCCGCTGGTGGTGTTTATCACAAGGCTGCGGGTATCGGCGATAATGTCCTTGCGGTGGTCTCTTTGTTCTTCCAATTTCAGGTACAGCTCCTGAACGTTTTTGAAGCCTTGCTTCATGGTAAATTCCTCCTTTGTTGATTAAAATGATAGTATGATTTGCTTGTGTCCAGCGGTTTGTCGCTTCTTACATGAAGCTCCAGCACTTTATTCTTGATGCTTTCTTCGCTATAGCATGCGAAGTCAAACAGAAGACGGAGTGCTGTGGTCATGTCCTCCTGTGTACGAAAGACATAATCGTTGGTAAAGTTTTGTAACGAATCTGTTACAGTGAGTTGGATCATAGTTTTTCCTCCCTTTGGCTTGTTATTTATATAAACGGCAGTCAGATATACAGTGACAGCCGGGGTTTTCGGCAATAGAAAAGCCCCGGTACTACAAAGTACCGGGGCAGTTATTTTTGTTGCTCATGAAAATAATATCTGTCTGAAATTGTTAGGTTTGCGATTTACCCGCTTCGACCATCAGATTGCTTTATGACCGTTCAATGAAAATCTTTTTGACTATGTTTCCATCCATTTTAAATGTTATGGTTCCAACATCGTACTTTACCGGATCAATTACAACTTTGTATGCTATGTCACTAGTCACCGTATTAAAGCTATAATCTGTCCCTAATATATCCATAACTGCACGTGATGTCATTCCGACTTTTATACCGTTATCCATCGTCGCCTGCGGGGCATCCAAAATGATTTTGGTCATCGGATTGTCAAGAGAGCCGTATTTGGTTAAAAAGACGAAATTCACACCCGGGTATTCATACATGGTATCATAGGTAAACTCCCAGTGGCCAGTGCGATAGGGTTCCCCCATGACCTGTACCACCTGCTGCATGCTTGAACTGAGCGACAGTCCTTTGACAGTAGCTTGATTGGGTGGTAGTGGTGCCGCGAACACAATATGGCTCACTAATAAAACTAAAGTTATTATAAACACGTTAACTATTTTTTTCATGTCAGGATCTCCTCATAATTACAGCCTATATGTTAAAAACGTCTTCCATGGAATTGACCATCTAACCAAATCTGAAGCACTTGGCCATTAAACGGTTTGTTAATATCATCACAAATCCAAACCCGAACCGTCTGTTCACCTGTTATTCCTGCATAATTCGTATATCTTGGCATATTATAATAAAGCTCTTTGCATGAACCGCTATCATTAGTTAACCACTGCATATACTTAATGAAATCAGGTTTTCCTAACCGACGGAGAACTTCTTGCTCAGACATTCCTATAGCAACGCCGCTGGGCTTGAGCACAAGTTGCGGGTTGTTTTTTGCGTATACTCTTGATAGGCAGGTTACTTCCTTAGAAAAGTTAATGGTGGTGTAAAAATGGGCTTTTAATCCACCCGGATTAAAATAGAAATCTTCTCTGCCTTCTTGGGAAATGGGCTGTCCCCATTTTGCAACAACCTCATCGGGAGACATACCGCAATGGACACCATTGATGGTTTGCTGTTCAACAAACCCTTCCATTGCAAAGGCTGCATTAACCATCATAAGCAGGCCGAAAACTAATGCAATTATTTTTTTCATCAGAATTATCCTCCTTAAACTGATTTCACATCTAAAAGATGCTTTTCAATTAGCATTTGTTAGTATCTGAATCCCCCCTAACCATCTGTGTCAACTATTATCTTCTATCTCCAACAACATCTGTTTCCAGGCTTTGTTCTCCTGTTTTGTGAACACGAAGAACGCTGATATATCAATGCCTAGCCCCTCTGCAATATCAATCAGTGTAATAACGGATAATCCCTGGGTGTATTCTCCACGTTCAATACGCCCCAAAGTACTTTTTCCAATATGACATTTGGTTGCAAGCGCTTCTTGTGTGAGGCCTTTCAACGTGCGATAAAAGGCGACCTTAGCACCAATGCGCTTGCATATCATAGCTTTTTTAACCTTTTCATTCACGTAGACCACTTCCTTACATTCATTATGTCACTCTGATACGTTTTATGCAGTGCTATTTAAGGCGCTTTTGTACCCTTATAAGGCGTAATTAAGCCCATATAAACAATGACTTTGAACACAGAAAAGCAGAACCGTACAGTACGGCTCTGCTCTGATCTGTGTTATCTGCGTGTGGTTTCCTTAAATTGTAGGTCCCCAGTCTTCTTCAACCAGTATATCCTCTGTTGCGTATTCGGCTTTTGCTTCCTCATAACCGTCTAAATAGGCATTACAATCTGCTTCATCCGCCAATCCGTCTGCGATAGCGGCTCCGACCAATCCGGTAACTACAGAAGCAAGCCCTGTGCCAACTCCGCTGAGAGATGCAGACAGTGTTGTAGCGCCTAAAACAGAGCCACCACCGGTAAAAGGAGCTACTGCAACTGCGCCAACGCCAATTATGGCTCCCAATAAAATCCGGCCAACCTTTAATCCATCGTCCATCTTCTTTCCTCCTTTCCAATTAAAATACCCCGACACTACCTGAAAAGCAGCAACACCGGGAACAGAGAAATCTTTTCAAAGATTGCCACAGCCAATGCGATTATCAGTATTCCAACAACGAGAGCTGTCATTACGATTGTGAGCCTATAATCCTTATAGATCCTCTGCAACACCTTTTCCAAGATTACAACAAATACAACTGCGAACACTGCTACTTCCATGATTTACGTTTTGAAGCTTTACGCAAAACAGCTTTACTGATATGATATTTGCTGCTTGCCATGGACAACGCAGTTTCAACCGCAACACCCTTTGTTAGGATCAGGAATGCCAAGTAGAGCAGGGCAAGACCTAACAATACTTTGGTATCCAGTTCCAACGGTGGCTCCGGACACGGGTTTGGGCCGATGATGCTTTTTACAAGTCCAAACATCTTTCTTCATCCTTTCCGAGCAGTTATTTAGATAAGCCTCCAGCTACAGTAAACAGTGGCTGGAGGCTTTACATCTGGTGCTCAAGGATATAATATGTGTTTTGGATTTGTGAATTTGCGATTCAGAGTTGATTGTTTTTGTCAATTAAAATCTCCTGTACCCATCGTATGACGCTGTTGAGAGAATGTCTGTTGGTCTAATCCGTATTATAACAACATAACCTGATGGGTAAATCAACTATGCCAAGGGAAACTCTTAGACATGCCAAATGCATCATACGGATTGCATTTGGCATTTTAGGTTTGTATTTGAAATACTACGGATGCGCACCATAACTGGGTTTACAAGAACAGAATTACGAACCCCCGCATGACGGCTGCATTTAAGGAGAGGGTATTTTTGGACTTGAAAAGAGTTATAATTATAATGGTAGCTGGTAGCTGATTATAGCGTCCTGATTATAGCGTTACTGATAGTGGATACAGTAACCAAAACCGCACCAACTATGAACTGAAAATAATTAGAAATGGATGCGTTTGCCTTTTCAACGAAATCTGTTAAGTGTGGTATAATCAATTTAAGGGTTAACGACAGCTAATTTAGTCAGGAAAGGATATACATTTATGGGACAGATGCGCAATGAAGCAAAGTTTGTTAAAGAAGCACTTACTTCGCCGATACGGGTTAATATTCGTGCGGATCGTGCTTTATTCACCCGCCCGGAAATGACGGTTGAAAGGTATTCTTATGATGTTCCAACCTGCAGCGCCATGAAAGGCGTTCTGCGGAGCATCTATAACCATGCAGGTATGGATTACAAGATCAACAACATTTACGTCTGCCGGAAAATCAAACGGGATTCTGTTGTGCGTAATGAAACAAAGCTCATGCAAAACGTTAAAACTCCAGAGCCATTCCTATTGGTCAATGATACTAAAAACCGAACGTTAAGAGGCACGACCTTCCTGGTCAACGTTGAATATGTTGTAGAGGCTGAAATTATCAAAAAAGAGGGTACGTTTGAAAAAGACCATACGTTGCCCCAGTTCTACGATATGTTTATGAGACGTCTATATTCTGGAGGCAACCAGCGCTCGCCATGGTTAGGCTGTAGAGAGTTCCATTGTTACGTGAAACCTTATACCGGCGTTTATGTAAAATCTGTTTATGCCGGTAAAAAATTGGATCTGGGGATTATGTATCAGGACACTAAAGTTGATGAGAACGGTACAGAGATCCCACTGTTTGCTGATACAACACTGGAAGATGGGAGACTTGTGTTCAAAGGCTGGTTTTCCAATGTGAAAGGAAGTGAGGATGTGTGATAACCGACTTGATACGTTTTTTTGACCGCTATATGCCCAAAGAGGACAAAACACCCTTCGGATATAAAAAGGAGACTATATTCTATGCCTTGGAAATAGATAAAAATGGTGACCTAATAAATATCGTTGATGTCTCCCAGGGTGGCAACAAGGGCATTACTCTAGTTTGTCCTTCTGATGGAAAGCCGGAATCCTCTGGGGCTGTCCCAAGGTTTCTGTGGGGGTCGTTTAAATACTTTTTCAAGACGGCCAAAAAGTGGGATAACAAAACCAGGCAGTTTAAAGATTCCGGGGACAGGTACTTTCTGAAGAACAAGCAGTTTCATGAGGAGCTGTTAAAAGATGCTTCCGCTGAGGAAGCTGTAGCAGTATTGAAATTCTTTTCCAATGATAAAGCAGTAACCCGTGCCTTTACCGACAGTGAATGTGATGCATATAACAACGGGCGTTTTGCTTTACGCTTTAACGGTAAGTATCTGGTTGAGAATGAACAGATGCGTTCTCTGTGGGATAACCGCAAGTTGGACGGAGATGAATTATACTCCTCGTTTTCTGGAGAAAGGGGGACTGCCCGTACAGAAGTCCAGCCTCAGTTTACTATGGCTGGAACCGGTTCTGGTTCACCATTGTTTGCCAGAAAAGAAGATGTTGACTCCTACCAGCTAAAATTCCCAATGCCTTTGATAAGCGAAGAGGATACATACAAGTACCGTGAAGCGTTGAACTTTATGCTCAAGACGTATGAAATCAGGTCGGTGAAAGGTACTGAGAGCGATAAAAAAGATGGCAAGAACAAAGAATACCGCTATTATAAGTATTGCACTAAGTTCGGTGACGACCTGACGGTGCTGCATTGGGCTGAATCAGAGGACGATATGGATTTCAATCCGTTCTTTTCTGGGAGCGATAGCAGCAGCACTTTAAAATCGGTTTATGATAAAACACGCACCGGTTCTTCATTCAGGCGACTTTCTATTGACGTCCCTTGTCATGTGTATGGACTGATAGGCAAACAGGGTCGTATTCAAGAAATCTTCAGCTTCGTAGAATTTTGGAATGATATAGTTGACAACGCACAGGCACATCTTGACCGGTTGAAGATTATAGGACTTGATTATGTACCTTCAATTTACAATATCTTGTCTCTTGTTATGGCAGACGGAGAAAAGGAGAAGCAGTACCATAATCTGGTAAAATCATTGGTTATGACTGTTTTGACGGGAGCTGCTTATCCAGACTACCTGTATAGTTCGGTGATTGAAAAAGCCAAAACCGCTATGGTAACTGATAAATTCTCCGTTACCAGTTTGACCTTTGTGAGATATGTCTCTGTAATAAAGGCAGTTATGATCAAAAACTATGGAAGGGAGGATAACCTTATGGAATTAGATGCAATGAAAGAAGATGTTGCGTATTTGTTAGGCCGTGTATTTGCCATAGCCTGGCTGACTGTGGACAAGGATCACAGAAATAATATGGATAAGGTTAAAGAACGCTGGTTCCGTGCGGCAATGGAAACACCCAGCCTCGCTTATGGCCAATATCTTCAGAGCGCAAGACTGCATGGAGCAAATGAGTACAAGATTGCTGAGATACTCAGCAAAATCCACGTACCGTATCCGGAACGCCTGTCTATGAAGGAGCAAGGGATGTGGACGCTTGGTTACTATCATCAGGTCGCGTACCAATTCAAAATTGGCAGAACAGATGAAGATGCAAAGGAAGGTGAATAAAATTGTTAGCCAACAAGTATGATTTTGTAATTCTGTATGACGTAAAGAATGGAAATCCGAACGGCGATCCGGACGCTGCAAATATGCCCCGCCAAATCATTGAAACACGCAAAGGTGTTGTGACGGACGGTGCCATCAAACGAAAAATCCGCAATTATATTGACCTCCGTTATGCCGGAGAAGAAGGCATGGGTATTTTCATCCAGCATGGTATCCCAAAAGACTTTGAGCAGGACAAAGCACTGAAGGACGTTCCCAAGCCGTCTAAAAAAGGATTTTTGGAGAAGAACGCTTATGCAAATGCGCTGAAGAAATGGATGTGTGATAAGTTTTGGGACGTCCGCACTTTTGGAGCGGTCTGCCAGCGCTTTACCGACAAAGATGCCGGCAATGTGGATGGATCTATTACCGGTCCTGTTCAGATCAGCTTTTCTGAAAGCATCAGCCCCATCTCGATTCAGCGCATTGGTATTACCTCATGTGCTGTGGCAAATGCAAAAGAAGCAGAGACTAAAAACAATACGATGGGTACAAAGTATATCACCCCGTATGGTTTATATAAAGCTACAGGGCATGTTTCACCGCACCTGGCTGAAAAGACCGGGTTTGATGAAAAGGATTTGGAAAAACTGTGGGATGCAATCCTTCATATGTTTGAAACAGACCATGCTGCAGGACGTGGAGATATGGCAGTAAGAAAGCTCGTTATATTCAAACATGCAGGTATTTGGGGCAACGCGTTTGAAGAAGACCTTGAAAAGGTTGTTACGATAACAAAGAAGACTGATATGCCGATGGGTTATGATGATTATGAGGTCGCTGTTGACAAGGATGTGATCCCCGATGGCATTGAAGTAATTGTTAAGAAATAGGTTTAGCTACGACCAAACCCTGTGGAAAACAACGTGCGAACCATAAGAAGACATTGGTGAATGAAGTGGCAGAATGGGCTGTTGTAACATTCAAAAAAATAGGTTCGCACTTTTGAGGGTTGAAACCCACAGTATATCTGTTACTGAAAACTTTGCGGTAGCGCCTCATATGGGGCGCATATATTGAAATACCGTAGCAACAGCTGAATACGGTGCTCCAGTTATAGTAGTGCCCCACATGGGGTGCATATATTGAAAGAGCCAAGTCGCAGGATACGGAATGAACTGTCCAATCGCGCCCCGCATGGGGCGCATAGATTGAAATATCGAGGCTTTTGGTCAAAAAGTGGCTAATATGACATTGCGCCCCGTATGGGCGCGTATATTGAAATGCCATTCGAGCATGTTCCAATTCAACATAGTTATGTTGCGCCCCCGCATGGGGCGCATAAATTGAAATACTGGTACCCCTACTGCGCCTACTCCTGCCGCAAGGTTGCGCCCCACACGGGGCACATACATTGAAATAGAATGCCAGCAATACCTATTTGATTGGTTTCTGGTTGCGCCCCACTTGGGGTGCATACATTGAAATGGATAGGCATAGGTATGTTTCCAACCGGGAGTTTTCGCGCCCCACACGGGGCGCATACATTGAAATCAAGTTGCGACCGCTGAATATGGCGCTCCTGTAAGTTGCGCCCCACAAGGGGCGCATAGATTGAAACTACATTCGAAAACACCCTAATGTTGGTAGAAATAGTTGCGCCTCACACGGGGCGCATACATTGAAATCTCAACCACGCTTTGTTATTTCCCATTACCATGTGTAGCGCCTCACATGGGGCACATAGATTGAAATATGACCGAACCGCCATGCGACAATTGGTTCGTGTAGCGCCCCATTTGGGCGCATAGATTGAAATAATCCGGTTCGAAAACCTAACAATGACGAAATGACGCCCCATGGGGGTGCATATATTGAAATGGTTATCAGGATCGACAAGCTGAATATCGTTATTTATTGTGCCCTGTGATAGGGCGCATAGATTTGAAATACCGGAACTACCTGTGCTGCGTACAGAGTCAGATTTTGTGCCCCATACGGGGTACATAGATTGAAATGGTGTGACCGTGAATGTTCCGATTTGCTTCGCAACATCGCGCCCCACATGGGGCGCATAAATTGAATGGCACATGATGTTCGTCGACCATCTAATCGATAAGTTGCGCCCCACACAGGGTGCATAAATTGAAATGTTAAGGATGCGGAACCGTTCGAAGTGCTGGAGGTAGCGCCCCACACGGGGCGCATATATTGAAATTGAAATTCCACCGTCCACCGGTTGTACTGTTCACAGTTGCGCCCCACACGGGGCGCGTAGGTTGAAGTCCTAAAGACATGGACGATGGTTCGACAGATTATGTAGCGCCCTGCACGGGGCGCATAGATTGAAATAACGAAGATGATTCCTTATTTATTGCGCAGGAAGTCGCGCCCCGTATGGGGCGCATAAAACCTGTTAAAGGAAAAGAAATGGATATTATTGCGCATAAGTACAAAGACAATTCAATCCAACTTCTATCCGAGCATCTTAAAAATGTCAGCATCAAGATGTCCCAGTATGCGAAAGAAGCGAACCTTGAACCTGCCCATGCAGAACAGATTTCATATCTGCATGACTATGGGAAAGCGTCCAAAGAGTTTCAGGAGTATATCCGAAACGATGGTAGTGGAAAACGTATAAGCCACAGCAACATCGGTGGACGAAAACTATATGATGCACAGGATTTGATAGGCTCGTTTTGCGTATTTGGACATCATTCAGGTCTGCCGGATCTGGGAACGGATGCAGATATTGGGATAACGCTCAAGGGGCGCTATCACCAGGACGAGCATCTTACTATGCTGGAACCACCGCCGGTTGTAAGACCGTTTTTTCCAAAGCTGCACAGTGGTATCAGGAATAATCCACTGTGTGCATTTGAAATATCTCTTGAAACCCGTATGTATCTGAGCTGTCTTGTAGATGCAGACTGGCAGGACAGTGCGGAAAAAGTTGAAACGGTTGTTACAGATGAATGGTCGGCTATCTATGATCACTTTTTTGAAAAGACCGATGCAATATTTGCCAATGCTGAAACAACACCGATAAACCTGTGGCGTACCGAAATATTTAACGACTGCCGGACTGTTGGCAAGAGCGGAAAGGACAGAATATATTCGTTGTCAGCGCCTACAGGTGGTGGCAAGACGTTTGCTTCCATGGCATTTGCGTTGGAGAGGGTCAAACGTGGGGATGCACGGCGTATTATTTACTGCATCCCATATACTTCGATTATTGAGCAGAACGCTGATGTGTACGAGAGCGTGCTGGGTGAACAGAACGTGGTCGAGCATCATCATCTGGCTGAATACGATGATAAAAAAACAGGTATAGATGAAAAGCAGTACCGTTCATGGACGGTTGACAATTGGAACGCTCCTGTGGTTTTGACCACTAACGTCCAATTCTTTGAGTCATTGCTTTCTAATAAAACAAGAAGACTGCGCAAACTTCATAACATTGCCAACAGCGTAATTATTCTGGACGAGGCGCAGATGCTGCCTATAAACTTCCTGAAACCCTGCAGAGAACTATTAAGAACGTTGGCATCGAAGTACAACTGTACGATAGTTCTTTGCACAGCAACGCAGCCGGGACTTCATATCGGCGAAGAAGGACATGAGATTCTTTCTGATGCCAAAGGTATGTATGAACGTTTTAAACGTGTGTCTGCTGAAGCGGTCGTTGATACGCTTGTTATTTCGTCTCTGGCTGATAGAATAGTAATGGATATGCAGTCCGGGAAAAACACTCTATGTGTTGTGAACCGTAAACAGACTGCACAGGATTTATACAAGGTTCTTAATAACAGGGGTTTTTGTTGTTATCACTTATCACTCAACATGTGTGCCGAGCACAGGACCAAGGTAATCAATCAGATTAAGGCCGACCTGAACAACAACCGGAAAAATCCTGACAACACATCACCGATATGTGTTGTCAGTACTTCGTTGATTGAAGCAGGCGTCGACCTGAGCTTCGATATTGCTTACAGAGAACTTACCGGTTTGGACAGTATGGTACAGACGGCTGGCCGTGTTAACCGGCATGGAGGACAACGGGAAGCAAAACTGTTTGTCTTCCGGTTGCAGAATGGAAAATACAATGACTACCGGTCTATAGAATCCGATAAGCTGTTGGCTGATGGTTGTGATGTTTTTTCGATACAGGCGATAGAGAAGTATTTTGATGGCGTATATTCATACCTAAGCGATGAAAATTATGATGAAAAAGGCATTATGGAAAGCACCCGCAACTATAACTTTGCGGTAGTTGGTCATAATGCGAGGTTTATTGACGATGACCAGGTTCCAATCATAATTCCATATAACGCTGAAGCTGCATCGCTGATCAGCAGGATTGAATCCGGAGAAGATGACAGTAAGGTATGGCGGAGATTACAGAAATATGTTGTTTCGGTCTATCCGCACGTGTTAAAAGAACTGGCGAAGCATGATGCAGTCAAATATATCGCCAGCAATATCTGTGTTTTGCAGAGTTTGGATACCTTTTATGATAGAAATTGCGGCTTGCACAAGGACTTGTAACGGTACCAATCGCACCCGTTTAAATAAAAAGCTGAATAAAGTTATAGCAATGAAGGTTCCTAAGACCAATACAGTCTTAGGAACCTTTGCCTATCCGTAAACTGTAATTATTATTCGTCCAGATAGGTGTCAAGCCATTTTTCAAACTGTTTCATTAGCACTTTTTTGCGGGTCTTCTTTTTATCAGGCTTTTTGCTGGTCAGCTCATTGATGGATGCATCCAATTCTTCAAGACTGGATACTTCTTCAATCGATGCCGGCTTGCGGTAGAACGTATCGCGTGCAGTTTTCGGCGCACTGTTGTCAATCGTGACAAGACGCTGACTGCGTAAAGTGGCCAGGTCACACATACCGAAAGCATTCAGTCGGCTTCTCATAGAGCACTGGTCAACGAGCCAATTATAAGCATCTTCTTCGGTCTGAAAACCTTTGTGCCATTCATTCTGTAAGAATTTAGAGTATGATATTAATTCTTCCCAATTAGAAGACATGCCATATCCATTGTTGCCGATAATGGCATAACAGTTGTGATTTTGAGCCATATTAGGCCCTCCTTTCGTATATTCGCATCAGAACACGTATCTTTACGTTCTAATGCGTTAATTTTATTTACTTGTTGTGCATTTTAAAAATAATCCGTGTTACAGCAAAGGTTATATACGTTTTTTTAGCATATTTTCAACCAGTAAATTTCCATAAAGTTGTGAACAAGTAAATAAGAATAAGCAGAACAGGCTTAAACAGACCTGTTCTGATGTGCAAAGAAAGGAGATGAATTGAATGAGCATATTTACGGAAAGCGATTATAATATCAAGAACAGGGCGTACAACGAAGATATTCTGACCGTAAACGAGATGATGGACATGCTCGCAATTGGTAAGAACACAGCATACAAACTGTTGAGGGAAGGTAAGATCAAATCATTCCGGTTAGGTAACTCATATAAAGTCCTGCGCAAGTCAGTCCAGGAGTACATTTATTCTCATTAAAATAGCGTCTCAGATTTGTTTTGGATCTGAGACGCTATTACTTTTTTTCTGCTTGTTGTTTCTCAAAGAACTGTATAACGTGTTTAAGACAATAATATTTGTCCTAATCGGTGTTAACACAGCAACGCCTGATAAACCCACCCAGTGACATAAACCTTCGCTTTATATCCTCCCCTTCTCTTTAAGCTAACCTTTCTTACCTAACCAACCTTTTAACACCCTTAGGCTTATTAATATCATGCTGAAATCCTTCAAATAATCGTCCAATAACGACCAATTATATTAATTAAGGAGCAAGTAAGGAGCAAACCGTTCGGATAAATATCAGAAAGCCTAGCATCATAAGGAGCAAAAAAATAGCAACCTTGCTGAAAGCCAGTAAGGTTGCTTGTTTTCTTTGGAGCCACTTATAGGATTTGAACCTACGACCCTCTCATTACGAATATTCTCACCGACAAATAGCTATATCCCATTAGAATAATAATACGAAATATTATTGTTTTCAATAGCATCTACAACAATAAGAACAAGTAAATATCTTAAAAACAAAAATAATTGACATATTTTTAGCTATACAAAGCCTTAATGTGTTTCTGTATAATATATAATCATTTATGCAATTTTATTTATCTATTTTCAAGCATTCATCCTCTTCAAGCATATCATCAAATTATTTATACAAAATGCTGTATGTCTGGTCACATTCTTTGTTTCACAAAAAGTGGCAAATAAGTTGTCCCCCGGTAGCGTGATTCAATGGTAAAAAAATACCGGCGGGTCTTCCCGCCGGTAACATCTGATATTATTTATAACGCTTAATTATATTCGTTTCAGCTTCAATAGCATTCTGCAAAATCATTACGATTCTCGGAGCAAACTTTTCAAAATCACCTTTAAGTTTTACTTCACTCTTTGCAAGCTTTTCCATTTCTTCCAATTTAGGCATAACCCTTTTCTGAATAGCTACAACTTCAGGCAACGCTTTTTCATGATAAGGAAGATACTGCTTTCTAAATCTTTCTTTTGAAGGCGAATATGTTTCTTTCGTATGGTCGGGAATTGACGCAACAAGCTTATCATATGCCTTCATTTCCGTTTCCACTTCATTCCGCAGAGACATATACTTCTGTTCATTGCTCTGCCCACAACCAAACAACGAAATTGCCATTACTACACACATAATCATCATTAAAATACGTTTCATTTTGCATTTCCTCGCTTTCTTAAATTAATATCATTTTATAATTTAGTCTGTAAATAGTGAATGTTTTTGATTAGGGTCATACCCTTTTCTTTTAAGCGACTTTGATAAATCGTCAGTACCATTAATTATTTTCGTTTCCTCGTCAATAGCATATTTAAGAAGCGTTGCGCTTTTTATACCAAAATCTTCAAAATCTTTTTTTAATTTCAAATCATCTTTTGCAAGTTTTTCCATTTCTTCTAATTTTGGCATAACACGTTTTTGAATAGCAACCAACTCTGATAAAGATTTTTTATGACGCTCTTTTGAAACACCATAAGGTGTTGCACTAACAACAACATAATATGCTTTCATTTCAGTTTCCACTTCGTTCCGCAGAGACATATACTTCTGTTCCTTGCTCGGTCCGCACCCAAATAGCGAAATCGCCATCACTACACACATAATCATCATTAAAATACGTTTCATTTTTCATTTCCTCGCTTCTCCTTCAATAATTAGTTATAATCATATGTTCCAAAACTAATTTCTTTCCCTCTATCTTTTCAACGGTTTTCAAATTGTGCCAGCAATGCTTCGTTATTATCAATGTTAATTTTCCTTTGTTTCAAACTTTTATAAGCCATTGCAGCTATAGCCGGGGCCATAACAATTCCGGAGATAAAACTGTCATTATAATTAGCTACTTTATCATCCCATGTTCCAGGGTTAAGTTCTCTATTATTAACTTTATGCATACCACTGATTGATTCCGGACAACAAGCAAGCCAAAGGGCTATAATTAAACTTGCAATAATACTGAGTCCACCAGTAAAGCAAATAACAAATACTATCACACCTAATATTTTTCCTATATTAAGCCTCTTCTTAATACCTTCATAGTCTGCCTTATCTGCTTCAACATATTGCCTAAAGCAATCCTGACAATAACTTTGACCACCAAGAGTAATGATACAGTCCCTGCATAATCCTTTTCCACATTTTTGACAAGTCGTAACAGCATCTTCACCATGATAATAACATTTCATAATCATTCGCTCCTTTTTTAATTATCTTATGTTATTGAAACTTCACCAAATAATAATATTATTGTTTATCATCCCCGTTTTCTTGGTATTACATATATGTTACTATTATTATATGACAGAAACATGACGATTTCAACTATTATTCCGATATATAATTAATTATGCTGACGTATTGAAACTTCCCTAAAAATTGCTTTATCATAATCATAAATGGGAGGTTTCCATGTTAGGTGATAAATTACGACAGTTACGGAAAAAACATCATAAAACCCAAGCAGAACTAGGACGTTTGTTAGGTACAGACCAGAGTGGCTATTCCAAAATTGAAAACGGTGTGCACTCCCTGCCAGTATCCCTAATAGCTACCATTGCTAATTTTTATCAAATCACCACGGATGAACTCCTTAATTTCGAATTGGAACAGCCACGTTCAGAAATTGAAAAAGCACTTGAAAAGCTGGACGGCTATAAAATCACTTACAAAAAGGGCACAGATGATTGGATAGAAATACCTATCAGCCAAAGCTACTGTTTTAGGGTTCCTGCTAAAAAGCTACCCCTTTTAATCGCCCGACTGGAGCAAAGGACTGATGACTCTCTAAGAGAGGCACGGGCACAGGTTTTTAAAGCTGTATTATTCGATTACTTGCAATCTGATAATAAAACCGATTAAGACTCTTTCAAAAAAACCAGCAAAGACTTTATGATAGTCTATGCTGGCTTTTTTATTTTACTTTTTATTTTTTATCTTAAAAAATAAAAAGTAAAAATGCGATAAATATTGGACTTTTTATATATAAATTAGCGGTGTTATCATCAATGCTTTGTTGTTTTGTGATTATATCAAAAACACAAGTATTCTGTATAAATAACTTAACCGCCCACGGGAATCAATACCGCAGACGGTTTTTTACATATTGTTATACATTTTATTCTCTTCTAAAAAGGACTTTAAAATATCCGCCGGATCTAGTTAAATTTTGTCTAACTCAACTCACCAATAATCAATGACGTTCGTTGCTCTTGGACCGCTCCCGTTTACTACTCTCTACAATCAGCTGTTTCGACTTCTTTCCGGTATTCTGTACAATGCTTTCCAGCTCATTCGCTATTTGAGGATAACGCTCTTCCAATATTCTTATTTTTACTTTTTCTTTCTGTCCTTCCTTTTCTGCATCACGCTTTATACGTTCAGCTTCAGTTTTTGCACTCTCTATTATAGCTTGTGAATCAGCCTGTAATCTCTCTTTCATTTCCGTTACTTCTGCTTTTTCTAACGCTAATTCATCTGCTAACCTTTTATAACGATACTGTTGGTCACGGTCTTCCAAACTCCATTTATATGCCTGTGCCTCTTTTAATATGCGTTCTGCCTCACGTTCCTTCTGCTTAATGGAAGCCTCACGCTTCTTGAAATCTTTCTCTGCATTCCGTTCCCGTTTCTGCAATTTAACATTCAAACGTTTCACTGTTTCATTCTGCGACGCTTTTTCTCGACGACCTATTTCTTCTGCGTTCTCCGCACGAGCCATCAGAATTGCACGTTCTTTCATCATTTCATTAATCAAGGCCCGCATATCATGCTCACTATACACCGTACCAACAAATGGAATCCGCTTAGCTTCCAATGCATCCAGCGGGTTTTCTCCCCTGTCCACTATCATCTTTACTTTTTCACGTAAAAGCCTGCTCCTTTTACGCAGTTCCGCAACCGGTACAGACTGCAACTCCTTATCTTCCTTCGGTTTGCCAGGTACACGTTCTATACCGTGCCGACGCATTACATCCGTCAGTATTTCGTCCAACACTTTGTTAAACGCATGCTTCACTCCATCATCCCTTTTCCGATTATAGGGTATATTAAGCGCATCCAAACTTTCTGCTAATGCATCCATCAACTTTACCTGTACCGGCAGCCCACGACTATTGTTATGGCAAATTGCCGAATATTGAATCATACAGTGCGGACACGCCTCATCGTTATGCGTCGCACTACAAGTGACTATAAGATTCTTAAATTTTTTCTCGAATTCTACTACAAACTCTTCATAAACTTTATTAGTAATGAGAGCCAGCTCAGGTTGAACCTTCTTGCCATCGACTACTTGCCACGCCTCATTAGTGAGCATATCACCACACTGAATAATGATGTCATTCCATAACCGAGGACGTTTTGTTCCGTTCTTTGCACGTTCACCTGCAAGTATTTCCTCCATATAGCCATCAAGGCTTTTACACCGTTCCGGATGCGGATGCTTGCCCGCAATCTGTTTTGCATTGTATTCCTTAATGCCAGGGCCGATATGTTCATCATATACCTCACGAACATCCCTGTTCACTAACACCCTGTTCCACGGAGTGCGCTCCACATCTATATGCTTACTATAGTCACGATACGGTTTCCCCGTTTCTTCATCGACTCGCAATAACTCCACTCTGGTAGAGCGGGGTTGCGTATTTTTCGAAAGCGAGACGCTTCCCGTCAACTTGTATTTCATGTTCGTTACCTCACACACTATTAAAACCTTTGTTATCCCTTTACAAGGGATAACCGCAACCCTTGTAGTGGGTGCCCCACTACAAAGATTGCGCCCTGCGGGGCTAACTATATGCTACTACCGCAGTCATTATCTTTACTTTCAACTGTTGCGCTTGCGCTCACGCAAAGATTTAACATACTCTACGAATTCATCGGAATGTTTATCCAGTACCCAGCGTAATGACAATGTACGCAAATCGTTTAACGCAAGTTTCACATCACAGCCGGCTTTCGTCAAACGTGACCGTACACGTTCCCTGTCTTCGTCGTCTAATAAACGTTTAGTATTCTTTTTTTTCGCCTGTGCTTTTGCTTTATCTAAAGCGTCTTTCTGCGCCTTCTTAAATATTACTTTTTCCTCCGCCGACAACTTCGCCCAAATCGATTCAACAGAAATCTGTCCCGTGTTATTATCATCCATGATATTTTCCTTTCTTAAACTATCCATTACAATTACTACTTCAACTGTTGTGGCAGGGGCGGGGTTTAACCCCCGTCCCAAAGATTATCGTTAACCCCACCAAATCTCTCCTCTTGTTACCCGCTCCAAGTGTTGTAAGATGTCAGTATACATCCCTAATAGACTGTCAAAACGTACATTGACAGTAGCTTTCGTAGTATGGAAGATAACAATAGCTTTTTCGTTTTTTTCATCATACTTAATCTCAACAATACCTTTATAACTGTCTGTTTCCTTCAAAGCTTTAGCAAACAAGTCCAAACCCTTCTGGATATTTTCCATTATCTCACCTCCCTTCTTTACAGCGTTAGTATCACTTATACTCTTGCTCTTAACCCTTGTAATGCTGCTCCACGATGATTAGGCATACCAACCAAATACCACGCATCCATACCATCTTTACCCCATGCGCCTTCCACAACAGTTTGTATCCAACGCCCATGCACGTTTACATCCACGGGGTCACCGCAATGAAGTGCAATACTCTTACCATTATTATCGGTTAAATAAAATCTATCTTCCCGCTTAATGTAATATAATCTGCCTTCGGTCATAATACGTCCTCCTTTCTTCCGTGTTCACTTGACAGCATAGCTTCAGCTATTCCTTTTTTGCATTCAATTTTAACGTGGGTAATTCTTCCAGAATATTACCCATAATCACAGCTGACTGCTCTTCAATGCCGTGGATAAGTCCAGCATAACGTGTTAAAGTTACTGAAATTTTACTGTGGCCAAGCCGTTCACTTACAACTTTTACGGGCACGCCTGCCTGTAAGAGCTGAGTCGCCATTGTCGCCCTGAGCGAATGCCAATGCACTCCGTGTGGCATCTTTGTCGCCTTGAGCAAGGGTTTCCACCAGCGCTTTGCCAAATTTTGAGGATATACCAGTGTTCCCCACGAACTACAAAAAATCAAACTGTTATCCGAGAATTCCCAAAAACCCCATTTATCACAGTACGCTGATTGATAAACTTTCCATTCCTCTAATAATTTTAAAGCACCTTTTGAAAGCGTTATCGACCGATAACTCGTGGGTGTTTTGGGAGTTCCAATTTTATTCCCTTCCAAAGCCCTGCTGATATACAGCTTTCCATCTTTTAAATCCCGCCAGCGTAGCGCAAATAATTCCCCGTACCTGGCACCACTGTCGATTGCCACTGCTAATGCATAAAAATAGCATCTTCTCAAAAACAACTGACTTTCATCAGAAGTAGTAGGCAGAAAATCACACTTATCCGCTGCATCCAACAATACAAGAATCTGCTCCTTAGTAAGAACTATCGGATTTTTTTGCTCTATACGAGGCGCTTTTGTGAAATTAACAGGATTAGTCTGTAAAATCTTAAACGCTATAGCTTTATTAAGACAAATACTCAATACACGACGAACTGTTGCAACTGTCTCAGGCGACAACCCGTCATGATACAAATTATTTATCATCTTCTGTATATGAACAGGTGTTAACTCATTAAGCCTGATTTTTCCTAAAACCGGATTAATGTGCTTTTTAAAAATACCTTTATAGCCCTTATAGGTTTTCACTTTCAGCGTATCTTTAAAAAGGTCCAGAAACTGTTCTCCCCACTCTTCAACATTCATCTGTTCAGACGGGTGTTCTGCCTCTTTCTGCCTTTTTTCCCTGTCCGCTTCCTGCTTCCTTTTCCATTCATTTACCTTTTCATCTAACTTTTGCTGGGTTAAAGCTGTTATGTTCTTCCTTTTCGTTACGCCTGTTAGCGGGTCCGTGTAACTAAACGAATATACGTACAGTCCGCTTTTATTATTACGATAATAACTGCCTTCCCCATTCCTACGTCTCTTCATAATGAATTCCCTTCTGCTTTTCGCTGCATTTCCTTAACGAATGACGCTGGAATCAACATACGCCGACGAGTCGGCTTTCCTTCCCCATCTATTGCACTTCCAAGCCTTTCACAAGGAATATCACCCCGCAGACACATGTTGCGTACTGTACCGATTGAGATAAGACCGTCATACACAATTTCCCTGACTTCTTCGGGCGTATACCATTTACGTTCAGCCATGATATTTATCTCCTTTCTTTATCTTTTAAGACAAGTATAGCATAGTGTTATCTTTTAAGTCAATAGTTGTTTGCTATAAAGTTAAAAATCTCCAAAATTATTTTTTTAGATAACTTTTATTTTGATAAAAACTGTGTTATTATAAATTAAACTGGTAAAAAATCAAAAAGAGGATACATAGATGAATAAGGAAGAGAAGCTAAAACTTTTTGCCGAAAACTTGCGCAAAGCCCGTGAAAACGCTGGGTTAAGCAAGCCGGAAACTGCATCAAAATTGAACATTCAGCCAGCCCAGTATTATAGGTACGAAGCCGGGAGCGCAGAACCAGGCATCTTTATTGCGATTGAAATGGGCAAGTTGTTCGGCATTACTACAACCAAACTGTTTACTGGAATAGAATCAGATTTATCAAAAGCGGATTATATTGTTAATAAACTTCGGGAATACGGAGTTGACGCTAATATTATCGAAGGCGATTGCGAACATATACAAATTCAATTTAGGGATTACCCCACATCAAAAGAATCTATATCTTTTATCGAAGCAGTTATATCCGTAGCCGAGGAAACGACACGATTAACTATGAAAAATGCATTTCCTGCAGCTTTCTTTAAAGTTCTTTTTGAATCTGTAGATAAAGATGCTATAGATAAACACCTGCTAGAAACTTTTGCTAAAATCAAAGGTATTCCAGCCGAATCATCGAAGCGGACATCTATCGTTAAAAAAAGAAAACCTAAGCCAAAAAAAGAAGATTAAAAAAGTAAAACCGGATTATGCATAAATTTTTGCATATCCGGTTTTTCTTTTTATCTTGATTTTTTACTTTTTTTGACTAATTGCCATACTAATAGCTATACTAACGATATAAAAGGCATAATAAAAGCGGCTCCCAATTTCTCGGGAACCGCTTGTTTTCTTTGGAGCCACTTATAGGATTTGAACCTACGACCCTCTCATTACGAATGAGATGCTCTGCCAGCTGAGCTAAAGTGGCAACTATGATAGTACTATATTATTATCCACATTTTTGGGCCTTTCGTCAAGTGGTTTTTTATTATCATAAACAATTTTCCTTGTACAGCGTGGAAATGCTTTTGGCTTCTTTATCTTTGATTCACCTTTTCTTTCGTTTTACCTTTCCTTTATCCACGTTTCCAGAAACGGCGACGCAAAATTCCCCAATGCTTCATAGGTTTCCGCTTTGGGATGTACGCCGTCCCAGATAAACCACTCAATCCGGTGTTTTTTCGTTAAAAACATAGGTTCAAAGTCAAGCAGACAGCATTTATTATCAAATTCTTTTTTCATTGCGTCACGCAGGCGTTCAATCAGATGATTCAATTCCTCCGCACCGCACAACCAGGGCAGCACCAGACAAAACGCTGCGTTTTGCTCGTCACAAAACTGTTTCGCCAGTTTGATCTGCTCAATGGAAAAGGTCAGCGGACAGCCCTGAATGATATCGTTCATGCCGCCTTCAAAAAGAACATGGGTTACCTCTTTTGGCAACGGACGCCAGATCAGGCGGTCTTTTATATCGTCGCAGCATTCGCCGCAGATACCGTGGTTCAGCATGCGGATTCCCGTATTCTTTTTTACCTGCGCAATCCAGCTGTTCTCCGGTGAAAAGGGAAAGCCTTCAATTAATGAATCTCCGAAACAGGCAATCGTTTTCATACATTTTTCTCCAAAAGATTTCGTTTACTCCATTGCGTTTGCAAAAATTCATTTTGTTTGGATTACAAACCAAAAGTTTCACGTGAAACATAAAATCAAATTCTGTTTATAAAAACGGTTTTATAAAACGCTATTCTATAACTCTCCGGAACTCACTGACTAAACTGCTTTAAACATTTGCGTTACGAATCATCAGTTGTTTCCCAAATACCATTTTACAAACTGATTGGCAATTCTCCCGTTCCGTCCGGAATGTTCCATTTCCCAGCGGACGCCTTCCAGCCGCAGCTCTTCTTTTGATAAACGCACGCCTGCTTTACGCAGTTCGTGGTCAATGATCTGCAGGTATTCTTCCTGGCTGGGGGTGGAATAATGCAGAATCAAACCGAAGCGGTCAGAAAGCGAAATGCTTTCGTTGGCGCTGTCCTGCCGGTACACTTCCGCTTCCAGCGCATCGTTCCGGTCGCTCCATGTTTCTTTCAGCAGATGCCGGCGGTTTGAGGTTGCATAGATCAGCACATTGTCAGGCTGGGCCGTAACGCTTCCGTCAATGGCAGATTTCAAGTATTTATAACCGGACTCCCCTTCGTCAAAGGAAAGGTCATCAAAAAACAGAATGAACTTTTTACTGCGAATCTCATTCAGCTTTTCCAGCACCGGCGCCACCAGTTCCAACTGATCCCGGCCAATTTGGATAAGCCGGAGTCCGTCAGCGGCAAACATGGCTGCCAAAGCCTTCACTCCCGTAGACTTTCCGGTTCCCCGTGCGCCGGTAAGCAGCACATTGTTGGCAGGCCTGCCTTCCATAAAATTCTGTGTGTTTGTCAGCAGTTTGTATTTCTGATCTTCATAGCCTAACAGGTCATCCCAGTTAAAGACAGGAAAATCTGCAATGCCGATCAGGGTTCCGCCTGCCCCGATGCGAAAAGCGGTGTACCGGGCCATCATGCCACTGCCCCATTTTTCGTAATGCCGCAGCAGATGCCTGGTTGCACTGGTAATTGTTTTCATTTCCACCAGTCTTTGCAGTAAGTTAGTTTCAAACAGATTCTGCTCTTTTTTGGCAGGATGATAATTATTCAAAAAAGGATTATCCCTTCCGATAACTACTGTGGTCTTTACCTTCAAATACGGAAGCAGTAAAATCATGTCATCGCCCAGGGAATCCAACAGTCCCTTACCGTAACTGCCGACAGCCTCTATGGTCCTGGCAGCAACATTACCGCCTTCTGCCAGCAAATGCACTATATATGCGGGTAACAAATTACCCGAAATACCCAGCTTTTCTGCTTGTTGTATCAGCAGAGCTGCCACTTCACTCTGAAGAAAGGACTCCATTCTGTTTTTCGCTGGCGATGATGGATATTTTTCCCGGAATTCAACCAGCTCAATAATCTTTTGTATTACAGGATCTTCCAGTAAATCCCTGCATACGACAAGATTCCGCAAATCAGTATTTTTCATATGACTAACCCCTCATTTTCAAACAGCAGAGCCTGCCGAACCGACAATCCTTCTGTCAGCAAATTCAGCAACTCCCGCTGTATTATCAACTTCAAATACGAAAGTACCGGCAGTCCATGGATTTCGTCAGCGGATCGCCGGTACTTTATTTTACTATACTTTGCTTTTTCAGGCAATGCCGGTTATCAGGTTAACAGGATATACACAGGATGTCCGTTTCATTGCCAGATTACGGAACAGCTGCTCAGTCTATCGTGTCCTGCAGGATCATCTGGTCCAGGTGCTTTCCTCCGGGCACCATGGGGAACACATTCTCATCGTTGGGAATCGCCACGTCAACCAGCACGGACTCCTTGCTCTCCAGCGCCGCTTTCACAACACTGTCCAGTTTTTTGGGATCGCTGACCTTCATGCCTTCCACGCCCATGGCCTGGCCCATAGCCGGAAAATCTACCAGATCTTTTACGATGGACTGACTTTCCCGACCGCCGAAGAACAGACGTTGCCACTGGTTCACCATGCCCAGCACGTTGTTGTGCAGCACGAAGACCTTCACCGGAATTCCGTACCGGTGCAGCGTGGCAAATTCCTGGCAGCACATCATGATGCTGCCGTCGCCGGTAAACAGAATCACCTGTTTATCCGGACAGCCCAGCTTTGCACCCATGGAGGCGGGCAGACCGAAGCCCATGGTCCCCAGACCGCCGCTGGACAGGAAATGACGGGGCTGGTCCACATTATAGAACTGGGCCGTCCACATCTGATGCTGTCCTACATCGGTCACCACCACGGCATCTTCGTCCGCATGCTTCATGATCGTCTTATATAACAGTTCCGGCGTAATCTTACCCTTGAGCTTGCGGGAAACGAACGGATGCTCCGCTTTGATTTTCATCATGGCTTCCCGCCAGGGAGCAAACTGTTTTTTCAGGCTCGCGCTGCTTTTCTTTATTTTTTTCACAAACAGCGGCATGGACCAGCGCAGATCGCCGATTACCGGAATGTCCGCATGAACGATCTTGTCGATTTCGACACTGTCCACCTCGAA
The DNA here is from genome assembly GCF_902793885.1 of uncultured Succiniclasticum sp. Lineage (NCBI taxonomy): Bacteria > Bacillati > Bacillota > Negativicutes > Acidaminococcales > Acidaminococcaceae > Succiniclasticum > uncultured Succiniclasticum sp. The sequence goes on along the minus strand of NZ_CADBFF010000011.1, from coordinate 47,190 downwards.
CTGGATAACCGTAACGTTTTTGGCAAATTTGGCCACGTCACCGGTGACACGGTCGCTGAACCGTGCGCCCACAGCCAGGATCAGATCGCACTGGGTTATGCACATATTGGAAGCAAACGAACCGTGCATGCCTACCATGCCAAGGTGCGCGTCATAAAAATCCGATACCGCGCCTTTGCCCATGAGTGTCGTTACAACCGGCACGCCGGTAGCTGCCACAATCTGACGGACAAGCTCCGCCGTATTGGAAGAAATGACGCCGCCGCCGGTCATCAGTACCGGCTTCTTTGCTTCTTTAAACGCGGCAACTGCCTTGTCGATGTCCGCTTCATTCCCGGTAAAATCTGCTTTGTAACCCCGCAGATGAACTTCTGCCGGATACTCAAAATCAATTTCCGCACGGAACACGTCCGTCGCAATATCAATAAGCACCGGACCCGGCCGCCCGGTCGTAGCAATCAGGAACGCTTCTTTAATGACGCGGGGCAGATCCTGAATCTTTTTTACCAGATAGTTATGCTTGGTAATCGGGGTTGTAATACCGGTGATATCCGCTTCCTGGAATGAATCCCTGCCAATGGCCCGGGTTGCCACCTGTGCACTGAAAACAACCAGCGGAATCGAATCCATATAGGCCGTCGCGATACCTGTAACCATGTTGCATACACCTGGTCCGGACGTTGCGAAGCAGACGCCGGGACGCCCTGTGGCACGCGCATATCCGTCTGCCGCGTGTACAGCGCCCTGCTCATGTCCGGGCAGGATATGCCGGGGATACTTCGCCTTATACATTTCATCATACAAAGGCAGGATCACGCCGCCGGGATAGCCGAATACCACATCTACTTTTTCTTTTTTTAAGCTTTCAATTACAACTTGCGCGCCATTCAGTTTCATCGGGCTGTACCTTCTCATTCTTTCAGAGTTATGCTGCCGGAGATACTGCTCCGGCAGCCGTTTCTATTGGGTAATGCAGACTGTTGATTTCATTGAGGCTAAAACGTTCCCTCCGTTTTTCACCTCAATGATACACTGACCTTAAGTCATTATTTTTTTACAGGAGCCTTTTTAGCAGGAGCTTTTTTGACAGCCGCTTTCTTTACCGGTGCTTTCTTTGCCGGAGCTTTTTTAGCAGGAGCCGGAGCTGCTGCTTTGGGAGCCTGCAGCCAGCTCATCATGCTGCGCAGTTTTTTACCAACTTCTTCCAGCTGGGTTTCCGCATGGATACGGCGTTCTGCCAGGAAATGAGCACGGCCTGCGGAGCGGTTTTCCAGCAGCCAGTCTTTGGCAAAGGTGCCGTCCTGGATTTCTTTCAGCGCTTTCTTCATAGCAGCGCGAGTGTCATCGGTAACGATCTTTTTGCCGGTATGATAATCGCCGTATTCCGCCGTGTCGCTGATGGAATGACGCATTTTGGCCATGCCGCCTTCATACATCAGGTCAACGATCAGTTTCATTTCATGGAAGCATTCAAAGTACGCGATTTCAGGCTGATAGCCTGCTTCAACCAGCGTGTTGAAACCGGATTCCATCAGAGCGGTTACGCCGCCGCACAGTACGCACTGTTCGCCGAACAGGTCGGTTTCGGTTTCTTCCTTGAAGGTGGTCTCGATAACGCCGGCACGGGTGCCGCCGATGCCGCGGGCATACGCCAGGGCCAGGTCAAAGCACTTTCCGCTTGCATCCTGATACACCGCAAATACATCGGGAACGCCGGAGCCTTCCGTAAATACGCGGCGAACCAGATGGCCGGGGCCTTTCGGGGCAACCATAAATACATCTACGTCAGCAGCGGGAATAATCTGCTGGAAATGAATATTGAAACCATGGGCAAAAGCCAGCGCGCTGCCGGGTTTCAGGTTCGGCGCGATTTCGTTCTTATAAACGTCAGCCTGCTTTTCATCCGGAATCAGGATCATGGTAATGTCAGCCCATTTCACTGCATCGCCTACAGTCATAACCTTTAAGCCTGCAGCTTCTGCCTTGGCAACGGACTTGGAGCCTTTGTACAGGCCAACTACTACTTCCAGCCCGCTGTCCTTCAGGTTCAGCGCATGAGCATGTCCCTGGCTGCCATACCCTACGATAGCAACCTTTTTACCTTTGATAACGTCCCAGTTAACATCCTGATCGTAATACACTTTTGCCATGATAAATCTCTCCTTTTTTAATTAAAAATATGATAATGATACACCGAAAACGACGTTACGGAATTGCTGATTAAACGCGTTTGCGCAATGGCCGGAGCTTTTGACGAACGGCATACATGCAGGCGGTTTAATTCGCACTTCCTTTATATTTTATATCCCGGACGGCAGTCCGGAATCAAAATATCCGCAAGAATCAGCCTCACATCTTTTTTACTGCGTTAGAACCACGGGACAGGGAAATCTGTCCGGTCCGTGCCATTTCTATAATTTCATATTCCTTCAGCATCTGCAGCAAGGCTTCGATATGGTCTTCCCTGCCGGTGACCCGCATGACCACAGCTCCCGGATTGACGTCCACAATCTTGGCGTGGAACAGGTCCGCCAGGTTGGCAATATCCGATAATTCCTGCGTGGAGCTTACTCTGACTTTAATCATCGCCAGTTCGTAGCTGATGAACGGCGCTTCGTCCAGATTTACAACCTTGATTACATCAATCAGCCGGGCCAGCTGCAGAATTGCCTGGTTCAGGGCCCGCTGGTCTTCCACGGATACGACGATGTTGATACGCGTCACATCCGGTTCTTCCGTATAGCCGGCGTTAATATACTCAATGTTGATGGCTCTCCGGCTGATGAGGCCGGCTACGTGCGTCAGCACGCCCGGTTTATTATCGCACAGAATAGCCAAATGCTGCTTCATCATGTTGATCTCCCCCTGTATCCTTCGAGATTTTCCTACAGCTTTTATTACGTAAACGGCAACAGCCGCTGCGTTTCACAGCATGAAATAACTATCACTATATAAAAAAACCGTCCCACAGAAGCTGAGGGACGGAAATACTCCGCGGTACCACCCTGATTCCCGTAAATATACGGACACTTTACCACGTACCAACATACGCGTTTCCTGTAACGTGGAAAAGACGCAGGCGCTTAATGCTGATTCAGCGCCAGTCTTCAGGGAGGATTTTCCTCTGTCCGCCGTCACCGGTTTTCACCATCCACCGGCTCTCTGGGACCTGCCGCAACAGACTACTCTTTCCCTTCATCAGATGTAACAATTTTAAAATTACGTTAAAATTATTATATGGAAAGATAATTTTTTTGTCAAACAAAATCATTATAAAATAGTATTTTTTTGCGAAAGATTTTATGATTTTTGAAAAATGTTACAACTGATACAAAAACGGGCCCCCGAAAATTCAGGAACCCGCGTTTCACTTGAGGAACGCTGATTAATCAGCTTCTCCTTTATTTTTTCTTTTTCTTCTTTGCTTTTTTCAGTGCGCCGGATACCGTCTGTTTTTCTTTTTCCTGACCGATATCGCTGAGAATATGATTGTGTTCATCCACCATGACGACCTTCGGCTTGTTCGCTTTCGCTTCCTTTTCGTCCATCAATGCATAGGCAATGATAATGACCGTATCACCCACCTGGGCCTTACGGGCAGCCGCACCGTTCAGGCAGATGACGCCGCTGCCGCGCTTGCCGGCAATGGTATACGTCTCCAGTCGTTCCCCATTGTTGTTATTCACGATCTGCACCTTTTCGCCCGGCAGAATTCCGGCAGCCTCCAGCAAATCTTCATCAATCGTTATACTTCCCATATAATCCAGACGGGCCTGGGTAACAACCGCGCGATGAATTTTACCGTGAAACATAGTATATAACATGTATTTGTCCTCCTGTTAACACAACACTGTGTGCCTTTGCAGTTTTATCTGCAAACCTGCGACCTTCTCATTACGAATGAGAGGGTCTTTCATTTCCCGGGAAATAGTTCTTATTTATTTACAGCCAATACCACGTTATCGATGAGCCGGGTGGTTCCGAATTTAACGGCAACCGCCAGCAGATGGTCTGTTGTGATTTCCGCTTCAGCTTCCGTCAGCTCCGGAAGCTGGTACATTTCCACATAATCAATATTACTCATGGGCTCGGTCCGGATCATGTCTGCAGTCAGGGCCACCAGTTTTGCGCTGTTCCGTTCTCCGGCGGCAAACGCTGCTTCCGCTTTTTTCAGCGCCCGGTTCAAAATGACGGCTGCTTTCCGTTCTTCCGGGTTCAGGTACACGTTCCGGCTGCTCTTCGCCAGTCCGTCCTCTTCCCGGACAATCGGCATCACCCGGATCTCCAGCGGGAAGAACAGGTCTTTCACCATACGTTTCAGCACCTGCGCCTGCTGGGCATCCTTCTGCCCGAAGTAGGCCTTATCCGGCTGGGCCAGATTGAACAGCTTGCTTACGACAGTTGCTACGCCCCGGAAATGGATGGGACGGGTACGGCCGCACAGCACTTTGGTAATGTCTCCGGTCACTTCCACCCAGGTCATGTCTTTGCTGGGATACATTTCCTTCGGAGACGGCGCAAACAGTACGTCTGCGCCCATGGCTTCCGCCAGCTCGCAATCGTGATCCAGGGTGCGGGGATAGGCATCCAGGTCTTCCGTGGGTCCGAACTGCGTGGGATTTACAAAGTCACTGACGATGGTAAAATCATTTTCAGCATGGGCCGCCCTGATCAGAGAAGCGTGGCCTTCATGCAACGCACCCATGGTGGGAACCAGGCCGATGGTCCTGCCGCTCCTTTTTACTTCTTTCACAATTGCCTGCAATTCTGCAACAGTTTTTACTAACTTCATAGTATGCACCTCCTGTGTCAGTCGCCGTGGCCCATTAAGTAAACGCTGATTAAATGAGTTTCCTTAATAAAAAACGCGCACCCGAAAACGGATGCGCGGCAAAAGCTGCTATGGCGTCACGTCCCGGTCATTACTGATCCAAGCGATATCTGACTGTATTGTTATACGGTATCTCAGGTTTTCCGGTAAAACTCTCGCGATGTCTTCCGGCTCCCTTCAGACCAAAAGTACTATAGCACACATCAATCAAGAATGCAATAACATTTTTGTGTTCTTTTTTTGAAAAAAATGTAAACTGCTTTTTGTTTTACCGGTTCAGCCGTTCAAACAGGCTGATAAAATACCGGTACGCAAAAAAGAGGAAGACGGACCCAGCCACCCAGGCTACCGGGCTGGCGTAGCACACGCCCCGGTACCCCCAGTCCGTGGCCAGGAACTTGGCCACGCCGGTCCGCATACTCAGTTCGATAAGGGACGAAACCAGGGGCACCATGCCCACGCCCATGCCCTGCACCGCGCTGCGGTAAATAAACATCTGGCTCAGGAAAAAGTAAAACGGCACGGAACAGTTCAGATACAGCAAGGCGTCCTCAATGACTTTCGGGTTTCCTTCTTCGATAAAGACGCCGATAATATTTTCACTGAAAAAGAAAATCAGGATGCCGGAGCAAACGGCAAAAGCCATGGCAATCAGGGAGCATTTTTTCACTGCGTCCCGGATGCGCTGGAACTGGCGGGCTCCGTAATTTTGAGCGCTGAAGGCCGCCATGGCGATACCAAAGGAAGCCATGGGCTGAAGGGCCAGCTGCTCCACCCGGATAGCCGCCGTAAATCCTGCAATGGTATTGGGTCCAAAGGAATTGGTGATGGACTGGATCAGCAAAATGCCTACGCCCAGAATGGAGAACTGCCCGGCCATGGGCAGGCCCATCTTCAGATGCTGAATCGCAAATGCGTTATCCCATTTCCAGTCGCTTTTCTGCAAACGCAAAATGGGAAAGTGCTTCCACATATAAATGACGCACAGAAAAGCGGATATGCCCTGGGCCATGACCAGCGCATAAGCGGAACCCGGCACGCCCATGCCAAACTTTAAAATGAACAGCAGGGCAAGCCCTACGTTGATAATGGTGGCAAAAATCAGAAATGCTACCGGCGTCTTGCTGTCGCCCAGGGCACGCAGCACTGCAGAAAAAAAGTTGTAGGCCATCATGGCCCAAAGCCCTTCCGCCACGATCAGGATATAACTGCGGGTGTCTTCATACAAAACCTCCGGCACGTTCATCATCTGCAGCAACGGATCAATCACAATGAACATGCCAACAGCCAGAATGATCACCGAGATAACACTGAGCATCATGCTCATAGCCACACTGCGGCGCATGTTATTGAAATCATTGGCGCCAAAGAACTGTCCCGTTATGACCGTCAGACCGTTGGACATACCCATGGTCATCATTACCAACAGCATAAAAATCGGAGCCGCCGCGCCGACAGAGGCCAGCGCGTTGACACCGATGGTACGGCCCACGATTATAATATCTGATATGCTGTACATCTGCTGAAATATGTTGCCGATGATCAGCGGCACCATAAAGGTCAGCAACAGTTTCAGGGAGTTCCCCGAGGTCATACTCTTTTGCATAAAACTACCTGTCTAACATCATTTTTCTTTCTTTGAAATACACCGGCTGCAGCTCCGCTTCTTTTGCTATCGCTGCCGCTACACCCAGACGCCGGCCAATATGCTCCGTGTAATGGGCGTCGCTACCCAGCGTGCAGTATTTACCGCCCAGTTCTTTATACCGTTTGTATAAAGGCAGCAACGCTTTAACCGCCGCCTCGGAATCCAGCCGCCGTGTGTTGATTTCAATGGGTTTATTCTTTTCAATCAAAACCGTAAACAGCCTGTCCCACTCCTGCTGGTTTTCTTCCATATGGAATTCCTTATCCGCATAGGGCCAGTACCGGCAGATGTAATCAATATGCCCGAAAGCATCAAAGTTGTTATGACTTTCCGCGGAACGAATGCTGTCCCGGAGGAAGTCGTGCATGGTTTCCTCTTTGGACAGGCCTTTATACGTTGTCACCTCGTACAAGTCCAGCCGATTCATCATGTGGATGGAACCGATCACAAAGTCAAAGGGATAACCTTCCGGCACTTTGTCTTCCTTTTCTGCTAAATGGGGCTGCATCCCCACTTCGATGCCCAGCAGCACGTTATCGCTGCGCAGGGGCAGGTTCTTTTTAAAATACGCGTCCCGGTCGAACAGGAACTGCTCCGGATTGGTGGGATATTCATAATCCCAGTGCTCCGTCAGGATGATTCCGATGCCCAGCTTCGCAGCGGTGTCTGCCGCCTGCTGCAGCGTCATTTTCGAATCGCAGGAAAACTCACAGTGATTGTGTGTATCAAACATGGTCTTCTTCCTTGTAAAGTTACTCAATTATAAAGCAAGTCCTGTTATGGAAAATCAATATTGCCAAAGGATTGTTTCTTTAAACGCAAGACTCCGATTCGTTTCTTTGCTTTCTTCACCTTACACATTAAACCGGAATTCCACAACGTCCCCGTCCTGCATGACGTAGTCCTTGCCTTCCAGACGGACCAGCCCTTTTTCCCGGGCCGCCACCTTGCTGCCGCATTTTACCAGGTCGTCGTAGGAAACGATTTCCGCTTTGATAAAGCCTTTTTCAAAATCCGTATGAATCTTGCCGGCGGCCTGGGGCGCTTTCGTGCCGATGTTGATGGTCCAAGCCCGGCTTTCGATTTCACCGGCAGTCAGATAAGTCTGCAGACCCAGCAATTTGAAGCCCGCCTTAATGAGACGGTTCAGTCCCGCTTCCGTCAGCCCTTCCATTTCCAGATATTCTTTTGCTTCTTCTTCCGGCAGTTCCGCGATCTCCGCTTCCACTTTGGCAGAAATCACCACCACCTCCGCATGCTCCTGGGCAGCGAACTCCTGCACCGCTTTCACATGGGGATTGCCGCTGGCGTCCGCCGCTTCTTCCTCCGCCACATTGCAGATATAAATGATGGGTTTCCTTGTCAGCAGATGCAGGTCGTAAAGAGCTGCTTCTTCCTCTTCGGTGAACTCCATCCGGCGGGCCGGCACAATATCCTCCAGCCCTTTGGCGACGCGTTCCAGCAGCGCCTGTTCCGCCGCCGCCTTTTTATCATGGGCTTTCAGCAGCTTTTCTACTTTTTTCATGCGGTTGTTGATGGTATCAATATCCGCCAGGCATAATTCCGTATCAATAATCTGGATGTCCCGCACCGGGTCCACGCTGCCTTCCACATGGGTCACATTTTCATCCTCAAAGCAGCGCACCACTTCAGCAATGGCGTCGGTGTTGCGGATATGGCTGAGGAACTGGTTGCCCAGCCCTTCGCCCTTGGACGCGCCCTTTACCAGCCCGGCGATATCTACAAAGTGCATGATGGCCGGCGTGATTTTCCGGGAATTGAACATTTTGGCCAGTACGTCCAGCCGTTCATCCGGCACCGCCACTACCCCTTCATTGGGCTCAATGGTGCAGAAGGGATAATTGGCCGCCTCTGCCCCGGCTTTGGTGATGGCGTTAAATAACGTGCTTTTGCCTACGTTGGGAAGCCCAACAATACCTACATCCAGATTCGTGCTCACAGTTTTCTCTCCTTTATTCATGCTGCGTGATTAAGCTGCAGATTTTTCTACTATTAAATGACATATTATTATAACATAAGAAAAGTAAGTTAGCAAAAAATAAGTGACGGGCAAGACTCCGCAAAACCACTCAGGTTTGCTATTTCACAGATGCATTCACTTTTGCTTTTTCCATAAACGCGTACAGCAATTCCCGCACAAGAATGAATTATACTCTTGTCAGAACCGAAATGCAAGAATAAAAACCACCCGTGATGGCGAATTCAGAAACAGGAAAAAACTGTTTGCCTTATTATAAAAGTTGAGTATAATAATTAGTACATAATTGCAAGAAGAGGTAAATTATGCCAACTGAAATGTTACAGGCTCTCCTGATTCCTTTTCTGGGAACTGCGCTGGGAGCCGGCTGTGTATTTTTTATTCGGGGTAACCTGCACTGGAAGGTAGAGCGCGCCTTCACAGGCTTCGCTGCCGGGGTCATGGTAGCTGCTTCCATTTGGAGCCTGATCATCCCGGCCATGGAGCAGTCAAAAGCCATGGAAAAGCTTGCGTTTCTGCCGGCGTTGGTCGGATTCTGGTTCGGCGTACTGTTTATTCTGCTGCTGGATCACATCATCCCCCATCTGCACAGGGAAAGTAAAGAATCCGAAGGCATGTCCAGTTCCCTGTCTCGCACGGTAAAACTGGTACTGGCAGTGACACTGCACAATATTCCGGAAGGAATGGCGGTAGGCGTTGTCTACGCAGGTCTCTTATCCCAGATGGTCAGCGGCATCACCCAGACCGGCGCACTGGCGCTGGCGTTAGGCATAGCCATCCAGAATTTTCCGGAAGGCGCTATTATTTCCCTGCCGTTACGGGCTGAAGGGGTAAGCAACGGAAAAGCATTCCTGTATGGAAGTCTGTCCGGTATCGTGGAGCCCATCGGTACCTTCCTGACGATTATGGCAGTGAGCTATGTGGTTCCCTTCCTTCCGTACTTTCAGGGATTTGCTGCCGGAACCATGCTGTATGTAGTAGTCGAAGAACTGATTCCGGAAATGAGCCAGGGGCAGCACTCAGATATCGGGGCCATTGCATTCGCCATGGGATTTTCCCTGATGATGGTACTTGACGTAGCGTTAGGATAACATTACCTGTTCCGTTACCGGTAATAAAATGGGGACATCGTAAAACATGTCCCCGGGACAAATCGGGGACAATCCGGGGACATAATGGGGACACCATGTAACGCAGCGTTACATAGTGCGTTACATAGCAGCGTTACATAACGTTACACAGCGTTACATAATGCGTGACATAGCGTTACACAATGCGTGACATAGCGTGACAGCCCTGTGACAACTTGTGACACTTTGCGTGACACAGGATGTGACAGGGCTGTATTTTTTATGCAAAAAACCAATTAAGTTAAAGAAAAAAGCGCCAAAACACCGGCGCATCACCTGAGAATTTGGATATTCAAGAAGCATTTCGGTCGTTTTTCCGACCGGGATTTTAACAAAAATCCCATTATTATGCGGTTTCCCGGCGCAAGACTTTATAGTTAGATAACCTGACTGTTTGGTATGTCTGTTAAACTGATAGCATGTAAGGATTGTTTGTCTTTGTCTACGTGGTAACCATCTTGGTTTTTCTTGTCATGGTTTTTTGTCATTTATCATTCATTTATCATTTATCATTTCCTTGTCATTTATCATTCGGGTTATAAGCTTATATGCTTTTAAATGCTTATATGCTAATTGGCTAATAATTTTTTTATTTGACGTGCGAGCACTTTTGGCATGCACGAAGCGCTGGGATGCGCGGAGTGCATATTGGGTTTTTGACGCGCCGGAGGCGCATTGACGATATTTTATCCTTACGGGGCAAACGATGAACTTGATTACACGACATACAAAAAAACATAATAAAATATGAAAGATAACTTGTGAAAGCCGAACTTGCTCTTTATTTCACCTCGTGGTCTCTTCGTTTTCTGACCGTCGGATGCGACTCATTAATTTTCCGATAGCAGGGACAGTCCCTGTCATGGTCGTTGATAATCCCGCAGGCCTGTAGGTGGGAATAGATTGTAACTGCGCCTACAAATTTGAAGCCGCGTTTCTTCAGATCTTTACTGATTCTGTCGGAGAGCCCGTTGCTGACCGGAATCGTTCCAGCATCATGCCCCTGATACAGGATTGTCTTCCCATCGGAATACGCCCAAATATATCCGCAAAAGCTCCCGTATTCCTCACGCACCTTCTGATAGCACCGGGCATTGTTGATTACAGCCTCAACTTTGCGCCGGGACCGGATCATGCCTTCTGTGTTCAGGATGCGCTCCACATCTGCATCAGCATAGGCGGCAATCCTGTCATACTCAAAATTGTCAAAGCACTGCCGGAAGATTTTACGCTTCTTCAGCATCAAGTCCCAGCTCAGACCACATTGCAGGCATTCCAGCGACAGATGTTCAAACATATGCCGGTCATCGTGCACCGGAATACCCCATTCGGTATCGTGGTATATTCTGTTAGCCTCGTTTATATCTGCCCAAGTACAATAGCCCATTCTCACTCGTATCTCCTGACATCTTTACACCAGATTCAAGCGTTCTTTCAATGCATCCTGCAGTACTTTGGACAGGCTGATGTTTTTCATTTCCGCTTCCTTTGCCAGCCAGGCAGGGATGGACAGCATTTTCTTAACTGCCCTTGTGTCGCGGCGATACTTGTCAATATCGGTAGAGATATAAGTCAGCTGTCCTTCGTCTGCCGTTAAGTCGGCAATATTGGATGGAGCAGGAATCTCTTGCTTGTTTTCAATAAGGCTTACCAGATACAGGCCCAAAGCCTCCTGCGCCAGTTCCATTGTTTCCTCCAATGTTTCACCATAGGTCTGACAGCCTTCCAAATCCGGAAACTCAATCCAGTATCCACCTTCTTCATGTAATATAGCAGGATAAACTTTTAACATAGCTTTCTGTCCTTTCATTAATTGTTAATTACTGTAGTCCCGTTCTCTTTTTGATTGCGTTCAGCAGCCCCGGCGGCAGGTCAGTGTTATGACAGGGAATAACTTCTGTCTGGTTGCCTTTCTTCATAATATGATGACTTCCTTTAATCCGGTCTATTTTCCAACCCATTTTCAAAAGCTGCTTCACAACGTCTATTCCTTTCATGTATTACTCCTTATCACATTTTATTATATAATTTATATAAAATCAAGATAAAATATATAAATTATATAAAATTGTTACCCAAATTCAACACTATCTTCATCCGGTTTCAAACTAACGTTCGTGATTATTGTAGCACAGTTTATGAAAAATGAAAAGCAAACAGCTAAATAACTTCTCCCTTCCGCAAGGTTGGTCGTAGAAACGACCAACCTTAAACCGCAAACCCGCATGGATACTGGGCTGAAGTAGCATCACCTCTCAATATATAAAGGTAGGATCTTATTGGAAGCTAAGGCTGTAGAAATGACTGGAAGGCAGTGCATTTCAACTGAAAAAGAGGCATGACTCAGAGTTTCCCCGCCAATTTCACTGAATAAAGTACGTAACGGTTGCGGCGGGAAAGGCTGAAGCAAAACGTAGTGAGCGTTTGCGTCATTCCATGAGACGAAATGAGCCGGCCGTGGCGAGACTGTCTGAGGGCGAAGCCCGAGTTTCGAAGCCACAGGCGAATGAGTCCATGGAATAGCAAACGGGAACGTTTTTGCGCAGCCTTTCCCGCCGCAGCGTTTACATTGGAAATAATCAAAGAGTCATTACACACAAAAAGCAGGCGCCCCCATTGGAACGCCTGCCTTTATTATTCAGTATTCACTTTTCCTCTTTCGGCAGCACTTCCCGCACCGCCTTCACAAACTTGGTGCGCGGTATCATCACGTGATGCCCGCAGCCGCAGCAACGCAGACCGAAATCCATACCCGTGCGGGTAATTTCCCAGTTGGAAGAACCGCAGGGGTGCGGCTTCTTCATCCGCACGATATCGCCCACGTTAAATTCAGCTTTTGCATCCATTTTTATTTTGCCCTGCCGGTAGTAATATTAGTCACGTTAAAGCCGGCTTCCCGGATTTCCTCGATGATGCCCATGCCAACCTGGGAAAGATCTGCCGTAATGGTCATTTCTTTTTCACCCGGCCGTTTGGTTTCACTGGTTACACAAGACAAAATATTGATGCCCTGGTCGGCAAACATTTTTGCCACTTCAGCCAGTACACCCGGTTTATCGGAAGCGTCGATGGTAATACGGGTTGCATACTGGCCTAATCCGAAAATATCCACCAGCGCACGGAACACATCGGTATCCGTTACGATGCCGCACAGATTATTTTCTTCATCCAGAACCGGTACGGAGTTGATCTGGTCCTGATACATCAGAGACGCCACATCAGCCAGGTCTGCCGTCTGGTAAACCGTTTTCACGTTATGGGTCATAACATCTTTTACTTTAATACGGCTTAACAGGTAGGAAGCTTCATAACGGGAAAGGGTACTTGCTTCCGAAGGGGAAGCCATCCGCACATCTTTATCCGTAATGATCCCTACGACCATTCCGGCATCATTCACTACCGGAACACGGCGGATATTGTCGTCGCTCATCAGTCCCTGCAGTTCCAGCAGCGTCTGATTCTGATTAATGGTAACTACGTTAACCGTCATAATATCTTTAACAAGCATGGATAAAACCTCCTGATTTCTCTTGCTTCATTTATTATATCACAGATTAACAACTGCGTCTTAAACGTTCAGCATTTCCCGTCCGGATACGCGTTTTCGGAATCAGCCGCCCAGGTACGCTTTCTGCACCGCTTCACTGTTCAGCAGCTCTTTGCCGGTTCCTTCCAGCGTAATGTTTCCGGTTTCCAGTACGTAGGCCTTATCCGCAATGGACAGCGCCATTCTTGCATTCTGTTCTACCAGCAGCACCGTGGTCCCGCTGTCGTTGATCTCTTTGATGATGTTAAAAATTTCCTGTACCAGCAGAGGTGCCAGACCCATGGACGGTTCGTCCAGCAGCATCAGCCGGGGACGGCTCATCAGCGCCCGGCCCATAGCCAGCATCTGCTGTTCGCCGCCGGACAGGGTACCCGCGATCTGGTCTTTCCGCTCTAACAGGCGGGGGAATTTGGTAAAGACATCTGTCAGGTCTTTATTGATTTCTTCTTTATCTCTGCGAAGATACGCGCCAAGCTCCAGATTCTCCAATACCGTCATATTGGCAAACACATGGCGGCCTTCCGGAACCTGGCTCAGCCCCATACCCACAATTTTATGGGCAGGTTTTCCGGTAATGTCCTGGCCTTCAAAGGTGATTTTCCCGGTTTTCGGTTTCAATAACCCGGAAATCGTATGCAGCGTAGTGGACTTCCCGGCGCCGTTGGAACCGATCAGGGTGGTGATGCCGCCTTTGGCTACAGACAGACTGATGCCCTTGATTGCATGGATCGCGCCATAATATACGTTGATGTCCTCAACTGTCAGCATGTCCATCCTGTTACACCTCCCCGCCCAGATACGCTTTGATAACCCGTTTGTTCTTCTTGATCTCATCCGGTGTGCCGGTAGCGATACACATACCGTATTCCAGCACGTACAGCCGCTCGCAGACACCCATGACCAGACTCATGTCATGTTCGATAAGCAAAATGGAAATTTTAAAATTGTCCCGCAGCCACCGGATCATTTCCATCAACTCTTTGGTTTCCTGGGGATTCATACCGGCAGCCGGTTCGTCCAGTAGCAGGAGTTGGGGCTTCGTTGCCAGGGCCCGGGCAATCTCCAGACGCCGCTGGGCGCCGTAAGGCAGGTTCTTCGCCATATCGTAGGCATGCTTGTCCAGATGGAACAGCTTTAACAGTTCCATGCCCTTTTCCGTTACGTTTTCCTCTTCGTCAAAATACCGCTTTACCCGCAAAATAGCGTGTGGCAGACTGTAATTGATATGCATGTTATAGGCAATCTTTACGTTGTCCAGTACCGACAGCTCGGAGAACAGACGGATATTCTGGAAGGTTCGGGCCATGCCCATCTGGGTCACCTGATAGGATTTTTTCCCGTTGATGAGCTTGCCGTCAAAATAAATCTGCCCTTCCGTCGGCAAATACACACCGGTGATCATATTGAAGGCGGTGGTCTTGCCGGCGCCGTTAGGTCCGATGAGGCCTACCAGCTCCCCTTCGTCAATATGCATCGTTAAATTGGAAACGGCCCGCAGACCGCCGAACACGATGGAAACATCCTGCAGGTCCAGTAAACGCTTCTTATCACTCATTGCTCTTACCTCCCTTCAGGCTGTTGAAAACCTTTTCGGAAAGTTCTTTATTACCGAACAGTCCCTGGGGACGGTACAGCATCAGGATGATCATGGCCAGTGAGTAGATAATCATACGCCATTCCGGGAAGTCCGCCAGCGCCGCCGAAATAAAGGTCAGCAGGATGGCGCCGGTGATGGAACCGGTAAGGGAACCCAGACCGCCCAGCACTACCATGGTCAGGATATCGAAAGAACGCATGAAGGTGAAGGACGCCGGATGGGCGATAAAGAAGTAATGGGAGAACAGCACCCCGGCAGTCCCTGCAAAGGAAGCGCCCAGAGTAAAGGCCATAACTTTGTATTTAGTGGTGTCGATGCCCATGGTGTCCGCCGCGATCTCGTTTTCGCGGATGGCCAGGCAGGCCCGGCCGTGGGCAGAGTTCTTAAAGTTTTTGATAAAGAACAGTACGGCGATCATCAGCCAGAAGGTGATGGTGAAGTTGGTCATACGGGGAATGCCCATCAGACCGGAAGCACCGCCGATATATTCAATATTGAGGATGCAGATACGGATGATCTCGCCTAAACCCAGGGTCGCGATGGCCAGATAGTCGCCGTCCAGCCGCAGGGTAGGCAGACCAATGAGGAAACCCAGAAAGCCGGCGGCTACGGTTCCGGCCACAATGGCCAGCGGGAATGAAAAGCCCAGCTTAACCGTCATAACGGCACCCATGTAGGCACCTACCGCCAGAAAACCGGCATGACCGATGGAGAACTGGCCGGTAAAGCCGTTGATCATGTTCAGGCTGGATGCCAGAATCACGTTCATGCAGATCAGTATCAGGTTCAGTTCCCAGAAAGGACCGATAACCTCTGCAGACATGAGACCCTGCAGGATTGCAAATAATACGGCAGAGGCAGCCAATGCTTTTAAGTCAAACTTACGTACTTTATTCATTGTCATCACCTCTTAAACCTTTTCACGGATATTCTTGCCCATCAGACCCTGAGGCTTGAAGAGCAAAATAATGATCAGAATCGCAAACGCGGCGGCATCGCGGAAGGTGGAAGAAATGAAACCGCTGACCAACGCTTCCACCACGCCTAAAATGATTCCGCCCAGCATCGCCCCCGGAATGATACCGATGCCTCCCAATACCGCGGCGACGAAGGCTTTGATACCGGGAACCATGCCCATCAGGGGATCGATGGAGTTGTAATATATGCCTACCAGGACCCCGCCGGCCGCTGCCAGGGCAGAACCCAATGCAAAGGTCATGGAAATTGTCGAGTCAATATCAATACCCATCAGCCGGGCCGCGTCCGCGTCAAAGGACACCGCGCGCATGGCCTTGCCGGCTCTGGTCTGGTTTACAATATAGGTAAGGGCAACCATCAACACCAGGGCACTGATCAGGATTACAATCTGCTGGCTGTTCACCACCCAGGCGCCTACATGATATACCGTGGCCGTAAATACGGCAGGGAAAGTACGGGGCTGGGGGGACGCAAACAGGATCATCACATTTTCCAAAAAGAATGAAACGCCGATAGCCGTGATCAGGATGGCGATACGGGGTGCATTCCGCATGGGACGGTAGGCCACACGTTCAATGACCATACCGGCCAGGGCTGCCCCGATCATGGATACGATCAGCGCCGGCAAAAAGGACAGTTTTAAAATGGAAGTGCAGACAAACCCTATATAAGCGCCCAGCATATAAATATCGCCGTGGGCAAAATTAATTAATTTTAAAATACCGTAGATCATGGTATAGCCAAGGGCAATCAGCGCATAGATGCTGCCCAGGGAAATACCGTTGATCAGCTGTTGAACAAACTGATGCAAAAAGCCGGATTCCATAATTCCTTCCTCCGAACATAGTATCAAAAGAATGGCTGTGGCGACCAGCACCACAGCCTCAATGCTTACGGATTACTGATTTTTTCAGGAAATTACTTCTTCAATTCCCCGATTTTTCATCTGCGTTGTGAATCAGCCGCCAATTTTCTTGTTCAGCGTCATCTTACCGTCTTTCAGTTCCAGAACTAACGCAGTCGTAATCGGATTGTGTTTTTCATCATATGTCAGCTTGCCGTTGGCAACCTGCAGGTCTTTTGTCTTGGCAATGGCGTCCGCCAGTTTCGTGCCGTCGGTGGTCTTTGCGGTCTTGATCGCATTGAACAGGATCAGGCCGGCATTATAGCCCTGCATAGCAAACACATCAGGAACCTTGTTGAATTTGCCCTGATAGGCTTTGACAAATTTCTGCACAGCAGGATCTTTGTCTTCTGCCGTATAGGCATTGGTGAAGTAACCTTTGTTGCAGGCTTCTTTGCCGGCAACTTCAACCAGTTTGGGAGAATCCCAGCCGTCGGAACCAAGCATCGGGCAGGTCAGGCCGATTTCACGGGCCTGTTTGATGATCTTGGAAACTTCTTCATAGTAACCGGGTACATAAATCGCTTCCGGACTGGTTGCTTTGATCTTGGTCAGAGAAGCCTTGAAGTCAACGTCTTTGGACAGGAAAGCTTCGTCAGTGGTAATCTGTCCGCCGTTTGCGGTAAACACTTTGGTAAATACTTCTGCCAGACCCTTGGAATAATCGCTGGAAGAATCGTGCAGGATCGCAACTTTCTTAACCTTCAGGTCTTTTGCGGCAAACTGCGCCATGATGTCGCCCTGATAGGGGTCAATGAAGCAGGCACGGAACACGAAGGGTTTCGTCTTGCCGTCTTTTTGTAAGGTAATGCCAGGCGCCGTTGCGCAGGGAGCAATCATAGGAATCTTGTTGGCAGTCAGCACCGGTTCTTCTGCAGCCACGCAGCCGCTGGTAGCCGGGCCGATGACAGCGATTGCTTTGTTCTGGGTCACCAGTTTGGTCGCCGCGTTACCGGATTCCGAAGGCTCGGACTTGTTGTCCGCAGTCACAACTTTGATCTTTTTGCCGTCAATACCGCCGGCTTTGTTCGCTTCTTCTACCGCCAGTTCAAAACCGGACAGCATGCTCTTGCCGTAGTTGGCAACGTTGCCGGTCAATTCGGCGTTAACGCCTACCACGATTTCTTTCCCCGCGTCAGCTGCTTTTTTCTCGCCGCCGCCACCGCCGCAGCCTGCAGTCAGGCCAGCGACCAGCATAGCTGCCAGTGCAATACGGGATGCTTTTTTCCAGAATTTCATTTTGTCTTCACCTTTCCTTTTATAAAATTTTAAATAAAACCCCTCTTTACAAATACCGTAAATCAGTGTTTTCCTAAATACAGGGAATAACCCTGTTTCCATATTATAGAAACTGTTTCACATTTTTGTCAACATTTTTCCTGCAAAAATATGCATTTTCACGCCTTTAGCAATGAAACAGTAACATTTATGTCAGTTTCTGTATCTTTGTTCACTGAAAATATACTTACGTCCTTCAGTAAAACACTACAAAAACAGCTTTGCCAGCACCACGGCAACCGGCAGAGCGGGTATCTGATTAGCCAGACGGATCGGCAGAAGCCGGGCCTGCACGATGCCGATAGCCATAATCAATACACCGCCGGCAGCGCTGACCTCCCGTATGATTTCCGGCGTCAGCAGGTTCTGCATCCAGGAAGCAAGCAGGGTGATCGTTCCCTGATACAGACCCACCGGTACAGCGGAAAGACCCACGCCCGCTCCCATATTCGCCGCGAATATAATAGAAAGGATCCCGTCAAGCATGGCTTTGGCAAACAGAATCTGGCGATTGCCTGTCAGTCCTTCTTCAATACTTCCTACGATGGCCATGGCGCCGATACAGAAGATCAGGCTGGCAGAAATAAAACCTCTGCCAAAAGAACCGGAGGTCTGTCCTCTGTCACCCAGAAGCTTCTTCTCCACCCAGGCGCCAAAGGCATTCAGCTTTTCCTGGATATCCAGCATCTCGCCGATAATGCTGCCAATGACCACACTGGCAATGACCAGCACAATATTCTGGCTCTTTTGCGCCATTTCCACGCCAATCAGAAAAATACAAAGGGCCACGCCGTACATGATCGTTTCCTGCCATTTTTCAGGAAACCCCTTTTTTAAAATAAGGCCAACTGCACAGCCGACTATAATGGCTGCACAGTTGACCATTGTCCCCAAACCTGTCATTTAATTATCCTTATCTTTTCATTGTAATAACACGGTTAATGAAGTGCAGGGCAATCATACCGGAAACTTTGTCTTCAGCCAGGGCGCCGTGTCGATATTTTCACTTTCATTTTTACCCTGCAGTAAATCACAGATACGATCCAAATCGTCCAGGGAATAATAATCGATTTCTATTTTCCCCACGTTGTCATTTTTGCTGACAATACGTACCTTGGTACCCAATGCTTCGATCAGGCTTTCTTCAAAGTGTCTGTAATGGATATCCCCGCTTACCCGGGAGGTTTTCTTTTTCTCATTTTTTCCTTTTACGGAAGACGGATCTTTGACTGGTTTGCCGTTTTTATCCAGAATGACAACACGTTCGTTCAAGACCTGAAGTTCTTTCCCTTCTTTAATGGTCTTAACAACTTCTTCCACCGTACGGGCACTCCAGCCATGTTCAGCCAGCGCCCTGCCGACCTTCAGCTGCTGCTCCCTGTCCGCCAAAGCTAACAGGGGACGCATCTGTCCGGCAGTCACCCTTTCCTCTGCTACCATAGCCTGCAATTCTTCCGGCAGATTCAGCATACGCAGCAGATTCGCTACCGCAGCCCGGCTTCTCCCCAGCCGTTCCGCAGCCTGCGCCTGGGTATAATCAAATTGTTTCATCAGTTCCTGAATCGCCTTCGCTTCTTCCAGGGGATTCAGATCATGGCGCTGAATGTTTTCCACCAGGGAAAGCTCACGCATCTGCTTTTCATCATATTCCCGCACCAGAACGGGGACTGTCTGCAGTTTTGCCAGCCTGGCAGCCCGTAGCCGCCGTTCCCCGGCAACCAGTTCATAATTCAGGCCCTTTTTACGGACAACCAGAGGCTGGATGATACCGTGCTTTTTAATAGATTCGCTCAGTTCTTTCAGTTTTTCTTTATCAAAGGTCTTTCTGGGCTGGTATGGATTGGGCCGGATACTTTCTACAGGAATTTCCACCGCCCCTTCCGGATCCTTGGGCATGGCGGTTTCATACTGGGATTCGCTGGAAGAAAGCAGGGATTCCAGTCCTCTGCCCAGACCGCTGTGCTTACTCATCGCCGATTACCTCCCTGGCAAGTTCCTGATACACTTGGGCGCCTTTGCTTTTGGCATCATAGGCAAGCACCGGTTCCCCGTGACTGGGAGCCTCGCTTAATTTCACATTGCGCGGAATGATCGTATTGTACATCTTGGCAGAAAAATACTTTTTCACTTCATTGACTACATCAGTCGCCAGGTTGGTCCTTGCGTCAAACATGGTCATGACTACGCCTTCCAGCTTCAGTGCCGGATTCAAGTTGCGCTGCACCCGCTGGATCGTGTTCATCAGCATGGTAACGCCTTCCAGGGCATAAAATTCACACTGGATGGGAATGATAACCGAACTGGCAGCCGTCAGCGCATTTAACGTCAGCAGCCCCAGAGACGGGGGACAGTCGATCAGCACATAGTCATAATCATATTTAACCCGCTCCAGCGCATTTTTCAGCCGGTTTTCCCGGCTCATCATATTGACCAGGTCAATTTCGGCCCCGGCCAGCGCAATGGTTGCAGGCAACAGGGAAAGGTTATCGTAAGCCGTCGGTATGATTACATCTTTCGCCAGCACATCATCATTTATCAATATATCATAAATACTCTTTTTGATATCCCGTTTGTCCAGTCCCAGACCGGTGGTTGCATTACCCTGAGGATCAGAGTCTACCAACAGTACCTTGCGCCCCAGCGCAGCCAGGCAGGCCGCTAAATTTACGGCAGTTGTCGTCTTTCCGACACCGCCTTTCTGATTTGCTAACGCAATGACTTTTACCACAACAGTTCCCTCCGTTACATCCCTATATAACAGCAGCCTTTTTAAACCTGCTGTCCGTTTCACGTGAAACCACTAATTTATACACATTATACACAGGGTTATCCACAGGCTGTGTATTAAAAAAGCTTAATAACTTTAGGGTCTTTTCTCTTTTTCACATTTTTGATACGCAAGGTCACTACGACATCATCCCCGTCCATGTCCTGTTCCATGCTGGCAGGGATCCCGGACGTTTTTACCGTCTCCATAATCTCTCTGATGCTGTTTAAATAAATGCGCACATCATTTACAATCACAATCCGCGGTTTCTTTTTATCCAGCTTGCCATTTTCTTTCAGTGTTTTTTCAACCAGTGCTTCCGTCTGTCTTACATTTAAATTCCCTTTCAGTACTTTTTGCAAAACAGCCTTCTGCGTCTCTTCGTTTTCCAGCTTTAATAAAACACGGGCATGCCGTTCTGTCAGCTTGCTGTCATGAAGTTTATTGCGCACAGAAACCGGCAGACGCAGCAGACGCAGTTTGTTGGCAATGGTTGACTGCTTTTTTCCTACCCGGATCGCCATGGACTCCTGGGTCAGGTGAAACGTATTTACAAGCTTTTCATAGCCTTCCGCCTCTTCCAGATAGTGCAGATCCTTGCGCTGCAGGTTTTCGATCAGGGCAATTTCCGCTATCTGCTGGGTAGTATATTCGCTTACAATAACAGGAACCGTACCCAGCCCGGCCATGATCGATGCCCGCAATCTTCTTTCCCCGGCAATGAGGATATAAGTGCCGTCTTTTCCCGGAGCCACCAGAAGAGGCTGCAGCACGCCGTACTGACGGATGGAATCGGCCAGTTCCGACAGAGCTTCCGACTCAAATTCCTTACGCGGCTGGTATGGGTTTGGCACAATTTTGGAAAGAGGAACCTGAAGCACCTGGACATCTGTATTTTTTTGCAAATGATCTGTCTTCAGTGTTTCAACATTTAAATCGTTGAATCCATCCTGCACAAGTTTACCCCGCTTTCACTATAGAAAGGATCCGTTCCTTTTTAAACAGATCCTGTTTTTTATTATTTAATACGGTTATATTTTATCATAAAACGCCAATACCTGCAGGAAATTTACGCAAGTAATTTTTCCGGCTGCTTACCCGTTTCCTAGCGGATTTTTTCCCGGAAGGCCGGCCTTACGCGGATAAATGGCAGGTGTATCCTTGATTTTCTGAATGACAATGATGGCCCGCCCGTCATTTAATCCGGGCAGCTCCACTTCTTTCACTGACGTCACCCTGCCGCCTAAAATCCGCAGCGCTTTTTCCCCTTCCAGAAGTTCTTCCTTATATTTGCTCCCTTTTAATGCAATAAAGAAACCGTTCTTCTTTACCAGCGGCAAACAGTATTCTGCCAGAACAGAAAGCCGGGCCACCGCCCTGCTCACTGCAATATCTGCCTGTCCCCGCAGCTTTTTATCCCGCCCGGCATCTTCCGCGCGCATATGTTCAAAGCTTACGTCCGTTAATTGCAGCTGCCTCACGGTTTCCTGCAAAAACTTCAGCCGTTTTTCCAGGGAATCCAGCAATATTAATCGTAAGGAAGGATCATAAATCTTCAGGGGTATGCCTGGAAAACCGGCTCCGGTTCCTACATCTATCACTTTTCTTCCCTGCATTATCGTTTTGTCATAACAAAGCAGGGAATCAATATAATGTTTCACCGCCACATCCTGCGGGGAAGTCAGCGCTGTCAGATTCATGACCTTATTCGTTTCTGTCAGCAGATCAAAATACCGGCCGAACTGCAAAAGCTGGGTCCGGCTTACACCGATTCCCGCAAGGGCACACTGTTTTTCCAATATCTCCTGACACTTTGCGGCTTCCGCAGAAACTGCAACTGTATTCTGTGTAAGTGTTTCAGGCCGGGCTTTCATTGCTTTTCCGCCTCCTGACGACGGTGTACCTCCAGCGCGATCATCAGCACCCCTACATCCGCAGGGGAAACACCGGAGATGCGGGAAGCCTGACCCAGGGAATCCGGACGGACTTTGTCCAGTTTTTCCGCCGCTTCGTTGGATAGTTCCTTGAGTGCAAAATAATCAATGTCTGCCGGGATTTTTTTGCTTTCCAGCCGCAGGGCTTTTTCTACCGCCTGTTTTTGTTTTATAATATAGCCTTCATATTTACACTGGATCTCTGCCTGTTCCCTGACTACCGGTGAGATTTCCGGCGCACCGAAAAATGCCTGCAGCTTTTCATAGGACATTTCGCTGCGCTTCAGCAGGGTCGCCAGGTTTTCCCCTTTTTTCAGGGGCACGCTGCCGGCGGAGATCAGTTTGGCATTGATTTCTTCTGTGGGGGAAACGAGGGTATTCTGCAGGTAATGCATTACCCGTTCGATTTCCGATCTCTTTTTCGTAAACTTCTCCCAGCGTTCGTCTGTGACCAGACCGATATCCCTGCCTTTTTCCGTCAGCCGCAGATCGCCGTTGTCCTGCCGCAGCAACAGACGGTATTCCGCCCGGGAGGTCATCATCCGGTAGGGTTCGTTGGTGCCTTTTGTCACCAGGTCATCGATCAGCACGCCGATATACGCTTCATTCCGGCCTAACACCAGGGGCGGTTTGCCCTGCAGTTTACGTACCGCGTTGATGCCGGCAATCAGTCCCTGCCCTGCCGCTTCTTCATAGCCGCTGGTCCCGTTGGACTGGCCTGCCGAGAATAATCCTTTTATGTGCTTATGCTCCAGAGAGGATTTTAACTGCAGCGGATC
The DNA here is from genome assembly GCF_902793885.1 of uncultured Succiniclasticum sp. Classification (NCBI taxonomy): domain Bacteria; kingdom Bacillati; phylum Bacillota; class Negativicutes; order Acidaminococcales; family Acidaminococcaceae; genus Succiniclasticum; species uncultured Succiniclasticum sp. The sequence continues at coordinate 23,798 of NZ_CADBFF010000011.1, read as the reverse complement.
CAGGCAGTCGTAGTCGATAGCATACCCGGGACGCATCATTTTAACATGCTCCATTCCCGGTATGGTCTGCATGAACTTTACCTGTACATCCGCCGGCAAAGCCGAGGACATTCCCTGCACATACATTTCGTTGGTGTTCAGCCCTTCCGGTTCAATGAACAGCTGATGGCGTTCCTTATCCTTGAAACGGATGATTTTAGATTCAATGGAAGGACAGTAACGGGGACCTATCCCCTCTACCAGCCCGTTGAACATGCCGGAACGTACCAGATTGTCTTTGATGATCTGATGGGTCACGGGAGAGGTATAGGTGAGCCAGCAGGGAACCTGCTCCCGGTGCGTAATATTACTAATGAAGGAAAAGTTGCGCAGTTCCGGATCCCCTTCCTGGATCTGCATTTTGGAAAAATCAAGACTGCGCCTATTCACCCGGGCAGGGGTGCCGGTCTTGAACCGGGTCAGTTCCACCCCGGCATCCTGCAGGGATGCGGATAATTTGTTGGCGCTGCGCAATCCGTTGGGACCGGATTCATAATTGACACTGCCGAACACAATTTTACTGCGCAGGTACGTACCGGTACAGATAATAACAATGGAAGACTCAAAAACTTCTCCGGTTTCCGCTTCTACCCCCACTACTTCATCATTACGCACCAGCAGTTTATCAATCATCAGCTGCTTCACATCCAGATTTTCCTGGTTTTCCACAACCTTTTTCATGATCACATGGTAAAAAGGTTTATCTGCCTGGGCCCTCAGGGAATGGACAGCATATCCCTTCCCCGTGTTCAGCATGCGCATCTGGATGCAGGCTTCGTCCGCGCTGATGGCCATCTGGCCGCCCAGGGCGTCTATTTCCCCTACCAGTTGTCCTTTGGCGCTGCCGCCTACGGACGGGTTACAGGGCATAAGAGCAATATTATCCAGGGAAAGCGTCGCCAGCAGCGTTTTATAACCTAACCGCGCCGCTGCCAGGCTGGCTTCCACCCCGGCGTGTCCTGCCCCTATTACAATTACATCATATGAATCTACAATGATTCCCATTTTTTCTCACTTTCCCACACAGAAACGGGCAAAAATTTCATTGATTATCTCATCCCGTACCGTTTCTCCGGTAATTTCGCCCATCAGGGTCAGAGCCCGGTCCACATCAATGGTGAGACAATCATAGGGGAGCCGGTTTTCCGCGGCTTCCAAGGCATCTTTTAAACTGTCCGCAGTCTGGCGCAGCAGATTGATCTGCCGCTCATTCTGGATGTAAATCTCTTCCTCCGACTGTCTGCTGCTGCCGTAGACATATTCCTTCAGCCAGCTTTCCAGTCTGTCGATGCCTTCTTTTGTCTTGGCAGAAATTTCAATGACATTTCCCGATGAAAACCGTTCCGCCAGTGTTTTTGTGATGATGCTTTCCGCAAGATCCGTTTTGTTTACTACAAAAACCGCATTTTTTCCTTTTATCGCTGCCAGAATTGTTTCATCGTCTGACGTTAAAGGCTGGGTTCCATCCAAAACCACAAGGATCAGTTCGGCTTTGTCCAAAAAGGCACGGCTCCGTTCTACACCCAGTTTTTCCACAAAATCTTTGGTATCGTGGATGCCCGCGGTATCTGCCAGCAGTACGGGAACCCCCCCGATGACCAGCTGTTCCTCGATTACGTCCCGTGTCGTTCCCTCATATTCGGAGACCAGGGCCCTGTCTTCTTTTAACAGTGTGTTCAGCAGACTGGACTTGCCTACGTTAGGACGTCCGATAATCGCCGTCCGCAGTCCTTCTTTTAAAATTTTGCCGGTATGGGCTCCTTCCAACAGGACGGATACTTCTTCTTCCGCTTCGGATATGGAATTTTTTACTTCATTATAAGTTACGTCTTCTATGTCTTCTTCCGGGTAATCAATCACCGCTTCCAGATGCACGATCACATCCCGCAGCTTTCTGCGGACTTCTTTCAGTTTTTTTGAAAGGAATCCTTCCTGCTGCTGCACTGCAATTTTCAGGGCAGCGGCACTTTTGGAATTGATGATGTCCATGACGGATTCCGCCTGGACCAGATCGATGCGGCCGTTTAAAAACGCCCGTTTCGTAAATTCCCCGGGTTCGGCCGGACGGGCCCCGTAATAATACGTCAGCGCCAGGATCTGGCGGATACTCTGCATACCGCCGTGACACTGTATTTCAATTACGTCTTCCGCTGTATAGGACCGGGGGGCTTTCATATAGACCGTCAGTACTTCGTCTATATCTCTTTCCTCTCTGTCCCTGACAAACCCATAGACCATCGTATGGGAAGGATAGGTTTCCAGTTTTTTCCCGGATGCGGCAAAAAACATCTTATCCGCAATTTGCAGGGCATCCGCACCGCTTATCCTCACAATGCCGATAGCCGCGTTTCCCGGCGCTGTTGTAACAGCGCTGATCGTATCTTCCTGTATCATGCTATCACCTGAAATAACAAAATAAACCCGGGCAGAAAATCTACACCGGGTTTTCCATTATTGATTACTTTTTAAGTTCAATAACAACCTTACGGAAGGGTTCGCTTCCCTCGCTCAGCGTCGTAATTTTGTTATCGTTCTGCAACGCGGTGTGGATTATTTTCCTTTCATGAGGGTTCATGGGCTCCAACACAATGCGTTCTCCGCTTTTCTTTACCTTGTCGGCCAGGCGTTTTGCCAGACGGGTCAGCGTTTCCGCCCTGCGGTCACGGTAATTTTCCACATCAATCACAATGTGTACTCTGTTTTCCGTGTTTTTATTGGCCACCAGATTGGTCAGATACTGTAAGGAATCCAGCGTCTGCCCGTGTTTGCCGATCAGGATGCCCATATCGTCGCCGTGAAGCTTCAGCACCACACAGCCATCTTTTTTATTGACAAACTTTTCCATGACGACTTCAATCTTCATAGCCTTGAATATCTTGGCCAGGAATTCTTTGGCTTCGTCAACAACAGCATCGTCCACTACAAACTCTTTTACATTTTCACTGGAAGAGCGTTTGTTTCTGCGTTCCGCCAACGTATTCTTAACTGCAGCAGATACGGCGTTCGCCGTTTCCACTTTTTCATTCACTGCATTCCTGACTTTATCTCCGCTTTCCTTCACAGAGTCAACCGTATCATTCCATTTTTCTTTAACCCTGTTATTGAAAGCTTTCTGTTTTTCATCCAGCTCGTCGGCTTTTTCTCCAACTTTACGTAACACAGCTCCTGCCGATTCCGTTGTTTTTTCTCCGAACGAAACAACTTTTTCTTTTAAAGATTCCGCAACGGTAGGATCTTCTTTATTTTCTGATTTCAGGGAAATGGTATCCGCTTTGGGGGTTACCAGAATTTTTGCTTCTTTTTTACCGAAACCCAGAAATCCTTTTTTCGGCTCTATCAGAACTGTATAATCTACTTCTTCTTTCTTGAGGTTCAGTTCTTTTAACGCTGCTTCCAACGCTTCTTCTACTGTTTTACCTACAGATTCTACGTTCATTTTTTACTCCTTATCAATCATAAAACCGTCCTTATTTACGGTCCATCTGCGAGTTAATATAAGCCTGCTGGGCAATCTGCATGATGTTCATTACGATCCAGTAAAGAACCAGCGCGGCAGGAAAACTTAAACTGATATACCCGATAAACAGCGGCATAAAATAGGTCATCATCTGCCCCTGCATCATGCCCATCAAACCGTCCTGCTGTTTATCATTGGGATTCTTTTTGGGCATTGTCTGCTTCGCCTGTATATAAGTAGTTACGGCAGACAGAACAGGTAAAATGTACATGGGATCCGGATTGGCGATATTATCCATCCACAGGAAATTAGCAGGTCCTTCGTACTGAAAATCCCGGACAGCATAATAAATACCAAACAAAATAGGCATCTGGATCAGTAACGGCAAACAACCGGCCATGGGATTCACACCCTGATCCTTGTACAGCTTGGCCAGTTCCTGGTTCAGACGAACCTTATCATTCTTATATTTTTCCTGAATTTCTTTCATCTTGGGCTGGATCGACATCATAGCCCTTGTAGATTCAATCTGTTTCTTCGTCAGAGGGAACAGGATAATTTTAATAATGACGGTCATCAGTACGATTGCCAGACCGTAATTCGGGAAACCAAAGCCTCCCAGAAAATGATACAACGTCTGAATGACCTTAATAACCAGATTCGATATAAAGTCCAATTTTTCACTCCTTCAATGTTACGCACATCATTTCACAGGATCATATCCCCCGTCGTGCCAGGGATGGCAGCGGCAGATTCGTTTTACCGCCATCCAGCAGCCTTTTATAATCCCCTTTTTCTCAATTGCTTCAATCGCATACTGGGAACAGGTGGGATAATATCTGCAGTTATTTCCCAGCAGCGGGGATATGCATAACTGATAAAAACGAATCAGGGAAACCAGTATGGTTTTAATAATGTAAGTAAAACCCTTTTCCATTTTTATTCCTGCTGCAGCAACGCTGCCCGTTTTGCCAGTCTTAAGAAAACCCGTTCATACGTTTTGTAATCTGCCTGTGCCAGTCTTTTACGGGCTACCCAAATCACCCGGAAATTTGATTTCAGCTCTGCTTTATGCATACGAAAGACTTCGCGCATCATACGTTTTATATGATTGCGAATAACGGCGTTACCTACTTTCTTACCCACAGCAAAACCTATTTTTATTTTTTCATTTTCGCCGGGCAATACATAGAAAACAGATAAGCCGTCCACCACAGAATGTCCTTTTTCATACACATTCTGAAACTCTTTCTTGGCTTTAATCTTATTGGATTTGGGAAAAGTAAACTCTTTCATTGCGTCCATACTCCTGTCTACATGGAAAAAATAGGCCACTCGCGCGGCCTATTTATTCTAAAGTTATGCAGACAATTTCTTTCTGCCTTTTAAGCGTCTTCTTTTCAGAACCTGGCGGCCACCCAGTGTAGCCATTCTTTTACGGAAACCGTGCGTTCTTTTTCTTCTCAGATTGTTGGGCTGGAATGTACGTTTCACAGTGCTTACCTCCTTCATTCCATGGTCTTATCAATCTCTATATAAATGATTTCAATTGATAGCTGACAGAATTATACTAAAAACCCCTCACAGTGTCAAGGATTTAACAATATTTCACAAAATAAATGCGATTCTGCCCTGTGGATAACTTTCATTTTTATCCGTTTTATGGTAAAATAAAGAGTAAATTTTTAAGAAAGGAAATGCTTCATGGAAACATTTGAGTTACCGCAAATCTGGGAGCGGCTGACTGACAAATTAAGCCACGCCACCAGTGAATCCAATATGGACATGTACATCCGGCAGATCACCCCTCTCCGGCTGGAAAATGACATTATATACTGTTCTGTACCCAGCACTACCCTGTGTTCCGCTATCCAGCAGAATTTTCTGCCGCTCATTTCAGCTGCACTGAAAGAAATTACCGATAATAATAACATACAGGTGGAACTTAATATAAAAAATCATAACAGCCTGGATGTTCCCAAAGAAACATATAAAACAAAATCCCTGTTCAGTGAAGATGAAAAATCGAAAGATACTTCTTTTGAAAGCAACATCAATAAAAAACAGCGTTTTGAAACTTTTGTAGTAGGCAATTCCAACCGCTTTGCCACAGCAGCAGCCCAGGCAGTTGCCAAAGATCCCGGCAATGTGTACAACCCTTTGTTTATTTACGGGAATTCCGGTTTGGGAAAAACACATCTGATGCACGCCATCGGCAATGCTATTTTGGAAGTGAATCCCGGTGCAAAAGTCAAATATGTTACCAGCGAAACCTTTACCAATGAAATCATCAACGCCATTCAAAATCATACCGTCAAGGATTTTCAGGAAAAATACCGCACCATTGACTGTCTGATCATCGATGATATTCAGTTTTTGGAAAACAAGGAACGGACACAGGAAGAATTCTTTCACACCTTCAATGCGTTAAAAGAAGCCAATAAACAGATTGTTATTTCCAGTGACCGTCACCCGCAGAGTATGGATAAACTGGAAGAAAGACTGCGTTCCCGCTTTGTCAACGGCCTCACGGTAGATATCCAGCCGCCGGACCTGGAAACCCGTATCGCTATCCTGAGGAAAAAAGCAGAATTGGAAAATATAGAAATGCCAAACGAAGTCATACAGACAGTTGCCATCAGCATCGATAACAACATCCGTATGATTGAGGGCGCCTTCAACCGAATCGTTGCGTATGCAGACTTAATGCATATGCCCATTGACATGAAAGTTACCGCCAAAATTCTGGAAGATTTCGGATCCCACACACGGCAGAACATTACCATTGAAAATATTACCAACCATATCTGCAATTTCTTTAACCTGCAAAAAGAAGATTTAATAGGTAAAAAACGTCCAAAAAATATAGCCATGCCACGGCAGATCGCCATGTATCTCTGCAGAACGCTCACAGACTCTTCCCTTCCAAAAATCGGGCAGTATTTCGGAGGCAGGGATCATACCACAGTAATCCATGCCTGTGAAAAGATAGACAAATTACGAAAAGAAGATAAAAGTTTTGACAACCAGATACAGCAATTTGAAGAAAAAATCCGTTCCCTCTGATTTAATTTCTTTTTCCCGGTATCACTGTGAAAAAATATGTGTATAAACTGTTACTTCCCTGTGGATACTTTTGAACAACTACGTTTCCTGTTCATATTGTTCATAATCTTTTACACACTATCAACAGGTTATACACAATCGGAATTACGAAATTAAGCCTATGCGGACCGGTTTTCCACAAAATACACAGCATTTACGATTACGATTAAAAAAATAAATATATAAAATAAATAAAATGAAAAAAGAAAGGAATGTGAACAAATGAAATTTACTTGCACAACCACAGATTTGAATAAAGCGGTACAGTCTGTAATGCCAGCCATTGCAGCCAAACCCAGTACACCTATCTTCGGAGGCATGCATATCATTGCAGCCAATAATACCTTGCGGCTGGAAGGAATGGATATCAACCTGTCCATGAGCAATGAAATCAAAGCGGAAGTGGAAGAATCCGGTGAAATTGTAATCGCGGCTTCCCGTTTCAATGATTTAGTCCGTAATTTTAACGGGGAAACCGTAAAAGTTACGAAATCGGAAAATGACAATAACGTACGCCTGCAATCCGGAAAGGCGGATTATAAGATTTTGCTGATGAATGTAAATGAATATCCCAAGTATCCTTCCATTGAAGCTACCCAGTCCTTTGTTTTGGAAGAAGAAAAAATTAAAGAACTGATTAAAAAGACGGCATTTGCCTGCTCCAGTGATTCAGCCAGGCCTTTATTTACCGGCGTACTCTGCGATATCAAGGATAATAAGATTACCTTCGTCGGAACCAATACGCACCGTCTGGCCATCCGTACGTTAGATGTGGAAAATGCACCGGACATGAGCGTTATCATTCCTTCCCTGGTATTAAAGGAAATCAATAAAAACCTGAATGGAAAGCTTCCTCAGGATGTCATCTTTTCCATTGTTAATAACCAGTTGATGGTCAAAATCGGAAACTGGTCAGTTGTATCCCGCCTCATTGAAGGAAAATTCCCTGATTATAAGAGGGTCATTCCGCCGCAGTTTTCGGTAAAAACAAAAGTAAATGTAAAAGATCTGGCTGGCGCTGTCAGCCGCATGAGCCTGTGCAGCGGCAGTGAAAATGATTACAGTATTGTAAAAATCAGTATAGGCAGCAATGAAATCAAAGTTATGTCCAGCAGTCCGGATGTAGGTACCGGCGAAGAAATTATTTCCTGCAATACAGAAGGAAATCCCATAAATGTAGCGTTTAATGCCGCGTACATCATGGATATCATGAAAAATATTGAAACGGAAGAAGCAGAAATTAATCTGAACAATTCGTTGAGCCCGGTATGCATCAAACCTATCAGTGAAGAAGAATATATTTATATTGTAACGCCGGTAAGGGTAATTTTCTAAAATATGAAAATAAATAAGCTTCAACTGGTCAATTTCCGTAATTATGATCATTGTTCCGTTGCTTTTGATAAAATGGTAACTGTGTTTTACGGTAAAAACGGCCAGGGAAAAACAAATATTCTTGAAAGTATTTTTTATTCTGCTTTTGGTCTAAGCCACCGTACTAACAAAGAAGATGAAATGGTAAAATTTTCATCGGAAGGAATGGCAGTGCTTTTGGATTTTACAAAAGAAGACGGAAGCCATTCCATCCATATGAAACGTTTTACAGAGAACGGGAAATATCACAAAGAAATAAAAATTGATGGAAAAAAGACTACGGCAAAGGACCATTACAGTTTTTTAAATACGGTAATGTTTTCTCCAGAAGATTTGCAGATTATCAAAGGAGACCCTTCGTTACGCCGGCGTTTTATGGATATGGAAATTTCCCAGACTGACCCTGTTTATTATGCGCTTCTTGTCCGCTACCGCAGACTGATCAAGCAACGAAACAGCCTGTTAAAAGGGATTCGGGATCATAATCAGCCGCAGGAACCGCTTACTGCGTGGGATGATGAACTTGCCGATACAGCAGCGCAGATTTTGATCAAAAGGCTGGATAATCTCAGAAAACTGAAAGAAATCGCAATTCCTGTATTTCATATTTTGTCCGATAAAATTGATTCTCTGGAAATAAAGTATGAAATGAAAGGGAATGACGGAGAGTTATTTTATCCGGAAGAAGAAAAAATAGATAATATGAAAGACTTTTATATTGAAAGTCTTAAAGAACGCAGGTTCAAAGATATTATGCAGGGAAGTACGGGAATCGGCATCCACAGAGATGATTTAAAAACGTATATCAACGAAGCGGACAGCAGGTCTTTTGCTTCCCAGGGCCAACAGCGCTGCTGCGCCCTTGCTTTAAAGCTTTCTCAAATTGAATATGTAAAAAAAGTTTCGGGAGAATATCCTGTCCTGTTGCTGGACGATGTGATGAGCGAACTGGATCAGTACAGAAGAAATCAGCTGATTGGTTTTATCAACGATAAAGTACAGACAATCATTACGGTAAATGATAAAACCCTGATTCCTGATTTTGGGTCTAATCAGTATTTTAATGTGGAAAAAGGAAATATAACACTAAATTAAGATGGAAGATGTAGAAAAAACAGTATTGAAGATGATTGGTTCCCAGGCGAATCAAAATCAGTACAGTCTGTTTAAAATGAAAGCCTGTTGGAAAGAAATAATAGGGAATAATAATGCAAAGCATTGCGGACCCGTAAAACTGGAACGCAGGATTTTAACATTGCAGGTAGATTCTTCTGTCTGGGCTAACCAGTTTTTATATTATAAGAATCAGTTTATTCAGCAAATCAATACATTTATCGGAACCGATTATGTAAAGGATATCAAGTTTACCCAGGGTAAAAATTTTAAAAAAGGTTTTAAAAATAAAGAGGAAACAACTGATATAAGGGATACTAAACTTCCTATCCCTCCCGCAACAGAAGAAGAAAAGAAAGGGTTACAGTTAAAATTTTCCCATATTGCGGATGATAAAATCAGAAACGCTATCATTGGCGTAGAAGAAACAAAACTGGGACTGGAAAAACTGTACAGGGAAGGAGTTATTAAAAAATGCCCTGTGTGCGGCAGTTTTTTAAAAAATAATGAAACAATCTGTTATGCCTGTGAAATAAAAATGAAGCAGGAGCTGGAATACAAGTTGTGGAGCCATATCCTTAAAGAACCGTGGATTAAGTGGTATGACCTGCAAAAAGCGGTAAAATGCAGTGAAACAGATTTTACTATGATTAAAAACGATATTAAAAATTATTATTTTGAAAAAATACGCACGAAAACAGCCGACAGTCAGGAAATAAAATTGGGAATACAGCTGAAAGCTGAAAAGCCGCTGGCTCTTATTTCAGAAAAAGAATATGAAAATATTTTAAAGTTTTTGCAAAAAGGAAAATAAAATGTACGTTCATTTAGGAGGAGGTTGTCTCATCAGAGCAACAGAAATTATAGGAATTTTTCCGGTAAAGAATAATACGGAAGTATATAAAGGTTTAAAAAATAAAAAAGGCGGATGTTATGAAACGGAAGATTTGTCGGAGAACGGTATCATTGACAGTATCGTGCTGACAGACAATAAAATGTATTTATCAGCGATTTCATCATCTACTTTACAAAAACGGGTAAATCAAAACTTAATTTATAATAACGGAGGAAACAATGGCTGAAAATAATGAAACAGTGTTGCAGACAAGTGATGATGCGGAGAAAATCCGCGCTGCAGAAGAAGCCAGACAGGTAGAAATTGAAAAGGAAATCAAGGAAGCTACTGGTGTGGAAGGACAGTACGGCGCCAGTCAGATCCAGGTTTTAGAAGGACTGGAAGCGGTACGGAAACGCCCCAGTATGTATATTGGCAGTATTTCCAGCCGCGGTCTGCATCATCTGGTATCGGAAGTTGTCGATAACAGTATTGATGAAGCGCTGGCGGGTTTTTGCGATACCATAAAGGTTACCATTAATTCGGATAACAGTATCACCGTGGTGGATAATGGCCGCGGTATTCCTGTTGATATGCATAAGACAGGCAAACCGGCAGTAGAAGTCGTTATGACTGTATTACATGCCGGCGGCAAATTCGGTGACGGAGGGTATAAGGTTTCCGGCGGTCTGCACGGTGTAGGCGTATCCTGTGTAAATGCTTTGTCGGAAAAGATGGAAGTAGAGGTACGCCGTAACGGAAAACGGTACGGTATTGAATTTATGCGGGGCAATACAAGTAAGCCTTTATATGAAATTGGCGAAGCGGATTCCACTGGGACCACGGTACATTTTATTCCGGATAAAACAATTTTTACCGAAACGGTATACGATTATGATATTTTACGGCTTCGTCTCCGGGAACTGGCTTTTTTAAACAAGGGTGTGACCATTTCGCTGCAGGACGAACGGGACGGACGGAGCGAAACCTTCCATTTCAAGGGAGGTATCATTGAATTTGTTAAGTATGTAGACGCCAATAAGGATAAAATTAATGCAGAACCGATTTATGTAGAAGGCGTCAAAGATACAAATATTGTGGAAGTAGCCATGGAATATACCGACAGTTATACGGAAAATATATTCAGCTACGTAAACAATATCAATACGGAAGAGGGCGGTACCCATTTAAGCGGTTTTAAACAGGCCCTTACCCGTTCCGTCAATGATTATGCACGTAAAAATAATTTACTGAAAGACAATGACGAAAACCTGAGCGGCGATGACTGCAGGGAAGGTATTACCGCGGTCATCAGTATTAAAGTGCAGGAACCCCAGTTTGAAGGGCAGACAAAGACAAAACTGGGAAACAGTGAAATCCGCGGTATCGTTGATAATCTGGTAACGGAACAGCTGGAAGAGTTCTTTGAAGAACATCCCGGTGAAGCAAAAAAGATTATTGAAAAAGCGGTTATGGCTTCCCGCGCCCGGGCGGCAGCCCGTAAGGCCAGGGACCTGACCCGGAGAAAGAGTATTCTGGAAAGCAGCAGTCTTCCCGGCAAGCTGGCCGACTGCCAGAGTAAAGATAACACCATGACAGAAATTTATCTGGTGGAAGGTGATTCCGCAGGCGGCAGCGCCAAGCAGGGACGTGACCGCAAGTTCCAGGCGATCCTGCCGTTGCGCGGTAAAATTTTAAATGTGGAAAAAGCCCGTCTGGACCGTATGCTGTCCAGTGATGAGATTAAAAATATGATTACCGCCTTTGGCTGCGGCATTGGTGAAGATTTTGACATTACCAAAGCCCGGTACGGAAAAATCATCATCATGACCGATGCGGACGTGGACGGAGCCCATATTGCGACGCTGCTTCTGACTTTCTTCTACCGCTATATGAAACCTCTCATCACGGAGGGTCATGTATATATTGCCAAACCGCCCCTGTATTTAGTGAAAAAGGGACAAAAAGCTCACCGTTATGCTTATACCGATGAGGAACTGCGGGTTTGCATGGATGAAATCGGCAGCGATAAGAAAAATGTGACAGTACAGCGTTACAAAGGTCTGGGCGAAATGAATCCGGAACAGTTGTGGGAAACGACCATGGATCCCCAATATCGTACCCTGTTGCAGGTAACTCTGAGCGACGCGGCGGAAGCAGACGCCATCTTCTCGATCCTGATGGGAGACAAAGTTGAACCCCGCCGTCAGTTTATTGAAGAGAATGCTACCAAAGCGGTGCTTGACCTGTAAGCAGTGTGGGAGTTTCCTTTAAGGGAATAAACACAGTCATTTTATTATCCTGTTTTATTAATTGCTATGATGGAGATTAATCGTGAAAATAAGAAAGAATCTCTCCGACGCGGATATGTTTCGCGGCGTGGAAGAAGAAGAAAGCTTTGAAACAGCGTTGTTAAGCGATGATAGCCGCCGTATAAAACTGCGTAAAAATTCTTCCGCAATCAAAAAAGAAGCGGAGGCTATGATGCTTCCCCCGGAAGCAATAGAGAAACTGAACCGTTGTATCTTGGAAGTCAGTATGGAATGGCTGAAAGATAAAGGCGGGGACGTAGACTGGAAAGTTATAAGGGAAGGGACCAGCATTATCATTAAGCCGGCTCCTGCCAAAAAGAAGGTACGGTCATGAATAAACTGTTCTTTCCCCAGGGAACATTGCACATTGACGATAATCAGCCTGTTCGGGAAATCGCCTTTTCCATATGCGGCGGTCGGAAACCGGCAGCAGGCTGGTTGCAAATGACAGCGGAAAAACTGCCGGGAACCCCTGAATTCTTTGCTGCGGACAGAGGGTTAAATTATTATCATGCTGCCCGGTTTTATCCCGATAAGGTCATTGGAGACGGTGACAGTGCCGACCCGGTTCTCTGGCAGCAGGCGGTAGAACAGGGGAAAGCGGAAGTGTTTCCGGTGGACAAGAATGAAACAGATTTACAGCTGTTGCTGGAAATCCTGCCACCTGAAAAACTATGGATTCTTTCCGGTGTCTACGGGGGCAGGCTGGACCATCTGCTGAGCGCCTTTGAAACATTAGGTACTGCAGCACTGCAGAAGAACCGTACCATTGTGCTGGCAGATGAAAGGGAAATTACGGTTTTTGTTCCGGCGGGAGTAAAAATAAAATTTTATCCCCCTGCCGAAGAAACACCGGTAGCCGTTTCCCTGCTTTCCTTTACGGAAAAAAGCAAAGTTTCCATAACAGGTACAAAATGGCAATTGGAAGAAACTGAACTGAGCCGCAATAACCCCTTTGCTATCAGCAATGAAATGAGTGAAACAGAAATAATAAGGGAATTGCCACATGTGTCTTTCACCTGCCATACGGGCATGACGGTATTTTATATTGCGGGTTAAAAAAATAGTAAAATTTTATAATTTATTTATAAAGATTGATATATGAGGTGATAAAGTGGACGATACGACAAAAACCCCTGAACAGGAAACAATAAATGAACAGGAAAATGTTGTGATGAATGATGATGGTTATATTGCTTCCGGCGGAAAGATTGAGGAAGTTGATCTGACCAATAAAATGAAAGATTCTTATATCAACTACGCCATGAGCGTAATTGTACAGCGCGCGCTGCCGGATGTAAGGGACGGTCTGAAACCGGTACACCGGAGAATCCTGTATGCCATGCAGGAAGCGGGAATGACTTCCAACCGTCCTTATAAAAAATCGGCGCGTATCGTCGGTGAAGTATTAGGTAAATACCATCCTCACGGAGATTCTTCCGTTTACGATGCAACCGTGCGGCTGGCTCAGGATTTTAATACCCGTTATCTGCTGGTAGACGGCCACGGCAACTTTGGCAGCGTGGACGGCGACAGCCCGGCAGCCATGCGTTATACGGAAGTCCGTATGACAAAAGTGGCGGAAGCCATGTTGGAAGATATAGAAAAAGATACGGTTGAGTTCGGTCCTAACTATGATGAATCTTTAAAAGAACCTACCGTACTTCCGGCCAAGATACCGGCCCTGCTGGTGAACGGTTCTGCCGGTATTGCCGTCGGTATGGCTACCAACATCCCGCCTCATAACCTGCGGGAAGTTGTCAAAGGCATTGATATGCTGATCGATAACCCGGATGTTTCGGTAGACGAGCTGATGACGGCTGTCAAAGGTCCGGATTTTCCCACCGGCGCTACTATTCTGGGAAGGGAAGGCATCCGTCAGGCTTACGCAACCGGCAGGGGCATTATCAAAGTGAGGGCTAAGGCAGAAATTGAGCCTATGGCGAAAAATAAAAACCGCATCGTGGTGACGGAGATTCCGTATCAGGTAAATAAAGCACGCCTGCTGGAAAATATTGCGACTTTGGTCAAAGACGGTGTCATTGAAGGTATTACGGATCTGCGGGACGAATCAGACCGCCGCGGTATGCGAGTCGTAATAGAACTGAGGTCTGACGTAGTTCCGGATGTTATCCTTAACAAATTATACAAACATACGCAGCTGCAGGATTCCTTCGGTGTCATCATGCTGGCGCTGGTGGATAACAAGCCGAAGATCCTGAATCTGAAACAGATTCTGGAATGTTATGTTTCCCATCAGAAGGATGTAGTAACCCGCCGGACCCGTTACGATTTGGCAAAAGCAAAGGAACGCGCGCATATTTTAGAAGGGTTGAAGATTGCGCTGGATCATCTGGATGAAGTCATCAAAACCATCCGCAACAGTGCCAATGCAGAAATCGCAAAGGCTTCCTTAATGGAAAAATTCAGCCTCTCCGACCGCCAGTCCCAGGCGATTCTGGATATGCGCTTACAGCGGCTGACCGGCCTGGAACGCAAAAAGATTGATGACGAGTATGTGGACGTAGTGCAGACCATTGATTATCTTGAAAGCGTACTGGCAGATGAGCAGAAAGTGTTAGATATCATTAAAAAGGATCTGCAGGAAAAAGCGGATAAGTTTGGCGATGACCGCCGGACGGAAATCGTGAACGATACCGGGGATATGGATGTGCTGGATCTCATTGCAGACGAAGAAATCGTCATTACCCTGAGCAACCAGGGCTATATCAAACGGCAGACCCCGGATAATTTCCGTAAGCAGCAACGGGGCGGTATCGGTAAAAAAGGTGGCAGCGGCAAGAAGGAAGACGATTTTACCCAGTATCTGTTCCTTGCCACAACCCACAATTATGTTCTGTTCTTCACTAATAAAGGACAGGTTTATACGTTGCGGGGTTATCAGATTCCGGAAGCCGGCCGTACGGCCAAAGGGACTGCCATTATCAACCTGCTGCAGCTGAGTCCGGGAGAAAAGATTACCGCTGTAATCAACGTTTCCGAATTTGAGGAAAATAAATACCTGTTCATGGCTACGGATAGAGGCACGGTAAAACGCTGCAAGCTGACAGACTTTTCCTTTGTACGCCGGAGCGGTCTGAAAGCTATTGTTCTCAATGAAGATGAGGAACTGATCAGTGTCAGGATGACGGATGGCAATGCTTCGATTTTAATAGCTACGCGGGATGGCATGGCCATTCATTTCAGTGAAGAAGATGTACGCTGCATGGGCCGGAGTGCTCACGGTGTGCGTGGTATCAATCTGGCACGCCACGATACGGTAGTGGCTATGGATTGTGTGTACGACCCGGAAAGCGAAGTACTGACCGTCACAGAAAAGGGCCAGGGAAAACGTACGAAACTGTCCGAATATACAAGGCAGACCCGTGGCGGTAAGGGTCGTATCAATTACAAGCTCACTTCTAAGACAGGCGATGTTGTGGGCATGACGGTTGTGAATCCGAAAGACGAGCTGTATATTATTACCGCAGCGGGTATTGTGATCCGCATGGATGTGGATCAGCTGCGTAAACTGGGCCGTAATACCCAGGGTGTAAATGTGATTACCTTACGGGAAGACGATACGGTTACGTCAATTGCCGCGGTAAAATCCGAAGAAGAAATTGTAAAAGAATAAAAAGTTTCATTTAAAATTTATAACGCCTTGGATAGAAATAAGCACAGTTTTACCGCGGCGTTTTAAAGTCTGGAATCGCCATGTTTTGTAAAATATGGTAAAATAAACATATGACAAAGATATCAAAAATACTATTGCAATTTTGGTATGGGAAGTGAAATAATGAACTTTTTTAAAGAAACAGACATTGTGGTTATCGGCGGCGGCATCGTGGGTACAGCAATACTGCGTGAACTGAGCAAATATAGTTTACGCAGTTTATTGGTAGAAAAAGAACCGGATGTGTCCACAGGTACCACAAAAGCAAACAGCGCTGTATGCCATGCGGGCTTTGACGCTCCTACCGGAAGCTGGAAACAAAAGACCAATGTGCGGGGCAATGCGCTGTATCATCAGTTGCAGGAAGAATTGAATCTGGATATCAAATGGACCGGCAGCCTGGTTGTGGCAACCAGCGAGGAGGAAGTACAGCAGCTGCAGGTATTGCTGGAACGGGGTAAAGCAAATGGTGTTCCCGGTTTGCAGATTATCACAAAAGAAGAAGTGTTGGAAAAGGAACCGAACCTGACGACGGCACTTGCTGCAATGTGGGCGCCTACCGCTGGTGTGGTATGGCCTTTTGGCTGTGCGGTCGCTTTTGCCCAGTGTGCGGTACAGAACGGAGCGGAAGTGATTTGCGACTGCGCGGTTACAGGTTTTGTTAAGGAAAACAACGCTGTAACGATAGTGAATACAACAAAGGGAGCAATTCGGACAAAATGTGTAATCAACGCAGCAGGCATCTATGCGGAAGAGGTTGCTAAACTGGCAGGAGATGATTCGTTTACCATTACACCCCGTAAAGGCGAATACATTCTATTTGACAAGACGGCTGCTTCTTCTTTGGTATATGGGGTTGTGTTCCCCTGTCCTACTGAAAAAAGCAAAGGGATTCTGGTGTGCACCACAACCCACGGTAATACATTTATCGGTCCCAACGCCAATGAACAATTCAGTAAAGAAGATACTTCCGTTACGTCTGCCGGCATGGATGAAATTATTGCCGGAGCCCGGAAGCTGGTTCCCAATCTGCCTATGGGAGCATGCATAACGGAATTTGCGGGACTGCGGGCTGCCTCTGATACTGGAGACTTTATTCTGGGTGTTTCCAAAGTACCGGGTTTCTTTAATGCGGCAGGAATCCAGAGTCCGGGCATCGCTGCGGCTCCTGCCATTGCCGAGGTAGTCGTGGAAGCAATCGGGAAAGAAATGTATCTTCGTAAAAAAGACAATTGGAACGGAAGATTGCCGAAGAAGACGGCATTTAATCGCATGACCGGTGCGGAAAAACAGAAAGCGATTCAGGATAACAGTCTTTACGGACGGGTGATATGCCGCTGTGAAACGGTTACAGAAGGTGAAATCGTAGATGCAATCCGTCAGCCGGTAGGAGCCCGTACGGTTGACGGTGTGAAGCGCCGTACCCGGGCCGGCATGGGCCGTTGCCAGGGAGGTTTCTGCGGTCCCAGGGTGACACAGATACTGGCACGGGAGCTGGGTATCCCGGTGGAAAAGGTGCTGAAAGAGCGTCCGGGGTCAGAACTTTATTTCAAAAAATTTGAAGAATAGTCCGTGAACAGTGCGGAATGATAAAAGCAGACAGTGGTTTTGATGTTGGAGTGGAATAGAATGAAACTGTATGATGTAGTAATAGTAGGAGGCGGTCCTGCCGGACTTTCGGCTGCGTATTCGGCCTATCAGAATGGAGCCAGACAGATTTTGGTCATGGAACGGGACCGGGAAATGGGCGGCATTTTGCAGCAGTGTATCCATAACGGCTTTGGCCTGCATCACTTCAAGGAAGAATTGACAGGCCCCGGTTATGCAGGCCGTTGTATTGCGTTGATTAAGGACCTGCCGGAAATTGAAACCATGACAGATACCATGGTACTTTCGGTTACGAAGGATAAACAGGTGACTGCGGTAAATCCTGAAAAGGGTTTATTTACCGTACAGGGAAAGACCGTGATTCTGACCATGGGCTGCCGGGAACGCACGCGGGGCGCAATCCGTACGGCAGGGGAACGCCCGGCCGGTATTTTTACGGCAGGCGCAGCCCAACGTATGGTGAACATGGAAGGCTATCTGCCCGGAAAGAAAATAGTTATTTTAGGCAGCGGTGACATCGGCCTCATCATGGCCCGCCGCATGAGCCTGGAAGGATGTAAGGTGCAGGCGGTATGCGAAATCTGTCCCTATTCCAATGGGCTGACCCGCAATATGGTACAGTGCTTATATGATTTTGATATCCCGCTGTATCTCTCTCATACGATTTTGAAAATTAAAGGCAAAGACCGGGTGGAAGGGGTTACCGTTGCCAAAGTGGATGAAAAGATGCGCCCCATTCCCGGTACGGAGTTTGATATTGCCTGTGATACGCTGCTGCTGTCCGTGGGTCTGATTCCGGAGAATGAGCTGTCAATGGCGGCGGGAGTGGAAATGGCTCCCTTTACCAACGGACCCCGGGTTGACCAGCGGAGGCAGACTAACCTGCCGGGTATCTATGCGGCGGGCAATGTGGTACATGTGCATGACCTGGTTGATTTTGTTTCCGACGAGGCGGAAATTGCGGGAAAGTTTGCCGCCCTGGAAGCTGCAGGAACGCTGTCGCCGGCTGTGAATACGGTGGAAGTCTCTGCAGTGAACGGTATCCGTACGTGTGTGCCCCAGGTATTGCATTTACCGGAAGAAGGAGAATCGGTGCGGCTGTTTATGCGGGTGGGGGCCCCTGACCGCAAGGTTACACTGGAAGTAAAATGCGGCGACGAAGTTCTCATGAAAAAGATGCTGCCGGTAGTAAAGCCCAGCGAAATGATCACGCTGGACATACCTGCCGAGAAAACGAAGCTGATGCACGACAAAATTGAAGTAGGTCTGCAGCTAAAGGGGTAAGGAGGGCAAAATGGAAACAAAGACAATGAACTGTATCATGTGCCCCATGGGCTGTGAAATGACTGTAACATTAGAAAACGGAAAGTTTGTCAGCGTGACAGGAAACAGTTGTCCCCGGGGAGCAAAATATGCGGAAACGGAAGTAATAGATCCCCGGCGCATGCTGACAACAACCATCCGGATAAAAGGCGGACTGTTGCCGTTGCTGCCGGTTGTTTCAGCGGATGTACTGCCAAAGGGAAGGATTGCGGATTGTGTGGCGTATCTCCGGAATGTGACAGTGGAAGCGCCTGTAAAGGCCGGAGAAATTATTGTGCATGATATTTTGGGTCTGGGTGTGGATATTGTGGCAAGCCGGGAAATGTGAATGAGTGTACTGCACACAGGTTTGACAGGTTGTTATTTTTGTAATAGAATAAAGTGTATTTTATGAATTGTTTTAAAAGATAAAAATATTTCTAAAAAAAATGGAAAAGTATTGTGTTTTGTGTTATAATACATCAATAAGGTTATATACAGCCATATAATACTTTGCAGTTAAAATAATTCAAGGGAGGGTCTACAGTGTCTGAAGCAAAGTCGTTTCAGGAAAAATGTCGGCGTTTAGGCGCTAAAATTAAGTATTACCGTACTATCGCAGGTCTGAACCAAACTGCATTAGCTACTAAACTGGGTATATCTTATCAGTACCTGAGCCGGATTGAATGCGGGAAACAGAGTCCCAGCTTTCCGTTGTTATCTGCGTTGGCGGACGAGTTAAAGGTTGATCTGGCTGAACTAGTCAGCGACAGGGATATCCGCAGATATTAACCCCATCGTTTGTTGTTTGAAAAGGAGTATAAAAAATAGAACGGCATTGTTTTCAATGCCGTTCTATTTTTATAACAAAAACCCGGAAACGTTAAATAAAACGTTCCGGGCTTTTTGTTAACCTGAATTATAGTATTAGTCGATGGTCCAGTTTACCTGATTTGTGTGCAGATAATGCTCTGCTTTTTCAGATAACGGCTTTTCCAGGAAGTTTTTATACAGTTCCTGGATATACGGATTTTCGTAAGAAACGCGCAGTTTGGAACGCTTGTCCAGCTCTTTCAGGTAGTTACCGCGTTCCCAGGCCAGTTCTTCGCCTTCATGGATTGGTTGTCCGCCGCCGCCGCTGCAGCCGCCGGGGCAGGCCATGATTTCTACGAAATCATAGTGTGCCGAACCATTCTTAATGGCTTCTACCAGATCCCGGGCACAGCCCAAGCCGCTTGTAACGGCAATACGTACGGTAACGCCGGCAACGGTGATTTCCGTTTCACGCCAACGGTCTAACCATTTCCACTGGATGAAATGATCCGGGTCGGGCGGATTCTTTCCGGTCAGCATGTAGTAGGCGTTGCGGACGGCTGCTTCCATAACGCCGCCGGTAGTGCCGAAGATTACAGCGCCCCCGGTTCCTTCGCCCAGAGGCTTGTCGAAAGGCTCGGGTTTAAGTTTGGCAACGTCAACATTGGCAGCCTTTAACATGCGCACCAGTTCCCGGGTCGTAATAACATAGTCAGTATCCTTGATGCCGGGCTCGCTGTTGACTTCCGGCACGTCTGCTTCGTATTTCTTGGCTACGCAGGGCATGACGGCCACGCAGACGATTTTTTCCGGTGAAACATCCAGCAGTTTGGCGTAATAGCTTTTTACGATGGCGCTGAACATGGACATAGGCGATTTGGAAGTGGACATGTAATGAACCATTTCCGGATATTCTTTCTTTAAGAACCGGATCCAGCCTGGACAGCAGGAAGTGAACATAGGAACAGGGTACTTGCCTGCATGGGTCAAATGCTCGATTAATTCCGCACTTTCTTCCATTATAGTTAAGTCAGCGGAGAAATTGGTGTCAAATACGTAATCAAAACCTAAATGCCGCAGGGCTGCCGCCAGTTTTTCCGGAGTAGCCATTTCTCTGGACACATTGGCTTCTTCAGCCCAGGCTGTACGAACGGCCGGCGCCGGTTGTACGATGACGATTTTTTCCGGATCCGATATGGCGTTCCAGATTTTTTCCGTGTCGTCCCGTGCGCTTAATGCGGCTACCGGGCAATGGGTAATGCACTGTCCGCACAGGGTGCAGGTGTTCTGTACCATGCCGACGCGGGTACGTTTACCGGTATTCACCAAATCCCAGACGTGCATATTCTGCACCTGGTCGCAAACCTGGATGCAGCGCATGCATTTTACGCATTTTGTTTCATCGCGGTTCAGCGGGAACGCATTGTCCCAGGTATCCGGACGGAATTTTTTGGGATAGGTTTCCACGTTTACGCCCAGCTGTGCCGCAACTTTCTGCAACTGGCAGTTGCCGTTTCTGGGGCAGGAGGGGCAATTGCAGTTATGCTGGGATAAAATCAGTTCGACGTTTAAACGGCGCGCCATCCGGACCTTGGCAGAACGGGTAGAGATTTCCATGCCTTCCCGCACTTTGGTGTTGCAAGAAGAAACCAGGCGGTGCTGGCCTTTCACTTCTACCAGACATAAACGGCAGGCGCCGATTTCATTTAGGCCTTCCAGATAGCATAAAGTGGGAATAGAAAAACCATTTTCGCGGGCTGCCTGCAAAATCGTAACATCGTCACGCACCTGCAGCTTCTTTCCATCTATAATAATATTTACCATGGTAAATTCCCTCCCTGCTTTAAGGCACCGAGGCCGAATTTATCACAACGGAGGCAGCGAAGCGCTTCCTGTTTTGCTTCTGTTTCTGAAAGTCCCCGGCCTACGGTTTCGAAATCCTTTTTACGGATACCGGCTTCCCTTTCTTTTATATTGCAGCGTCCGCAGGGTTTGCGATCAATAAAGTGAGGCGCTGCAGAATGAACGCCAAAGTCCAGCTTATGATTGAAGCCGAGATATGCGTCAATGTTGATTGCCGCAACTTTACCTGCAGCAATCGAACGAATGAGAGTTGCGGGACCGGTCACGCAGTCACCCCCGGCAAAAACACCGTTGCTGCCTGAAATTGAACCGTCTGCCATGGCATCGATAACGCCTTTCCTGACAGGGATACCCTGCTGGTTGAAGCGTTGCCATTCAATATCCTGGCCGATAGCGGAAACTATTAAGTCACAGGCAAGTTCCAGTACCGGTTCCGGTGCGTCATACGGTTTGGGACGTCCGCCTTCAATGGGACCCGGGATTTGAGGACGAAGGGCCAACGCTTTTACGTGACCGTTTTCGTCTGTTACCACGTGATCCGGTGCGTACAATTCCATCAGTTCGCAGCCTTCGGCAATGGCGCCGTCGATTTCTTCATCTAAAGCAGGCATATCGGCCCGGCTGCGGCGGTACGCGATGTAAACTTTTTCCGCGCCTAGTCGTACAGAAGTACGGGCAGCATCCATAGCAACATTGCCGCCGCCTACAATGACTACTTTCTTGCCGGTGAGGTCTGGCGGATTGCCGTATCCCACTTCACGTAATATATCAATGGCAGAAATAACGCCAGCGCTTTCTTCTCCGGAAATACGCATTTTTTTTGCGTTATGTGCGCCAAAAGCCAGATATACAGCATCATATTCTTTTCGTAAATCTTCAACTGTAAAATCTTTACCGACAGAAATACCGAATTGTGTTTTGATGCCAGTAGAGAGGATATGGTTAATGTCCGCATCCAAATATTCACGCGGCAGACGGTAAGCCGGGATTCCATACCTGATCATGCCGCCCAGTTTATCCAGGCGTTCCATAACGGTGACCTGGTGTCCCATCAGCTGCAGGTAGTAAGCTGCAGTCAGGCCGCCGGGGCCGCCTCCCACGATGGCAACTTTTTTGCCCGTATCCGGCAGGCGTTTCGGAGCAGGAACCTCTCCGATATGTTCTGCTGCATAGCGTTTTAAGCCGCAGATATTGATAGCTTCATCTATCATATTACGGCGGCAGTTTCCTTCACAGGGATGCTCGCAGACAAAGCCGCAGGAAGCGGGGAACGGATTGTCTTTTCTGATTAAACGGATCGCATCTTCGCTGCGCCCGTCAGCAATTAAGGAAAGATATCCGGGGATATCAACATGTGCCGGACAGGCTACACGGCAAGGCACGGGCTGATTCTGATGCATCAGGCAGGCATGATGCTGAACGTGTTCCTGATATTCGTCAGCAAAAGCAGCCAGGCTGTTTAATACGATTTCGGCAGCGCCATAACCGATGGCGCAGTCTGCGGAAAGGAAAATGCTTTCGGCAGTTTTACGCAATATTTCCAGATCTTCCGGGGAAGCTTCGTTATCCAGGATTTTTTCCAGCAAATTTCCCAGGGGTCCCAGGCCGATACGGCAGGGAACGCATTTGCCACAACTCTGGGTATGACACATGCGCACAAAGGAGAGGGTGATGTCAATTGGACAAACACCGCCGGGACTGGCTTCGAGGCGACCTTCCATGGTCTGGTACATTGCGTCGAGAACTTTTTGGGACTTCTCGGGAATGTCCAGTGTAATTTTGCTCATGATGATTACCTTCCTCTACGATATAAGCAGGGTGTTTTGTTTATTTCTGCTTTCAATGTAGTATATCACATTTTCCATAATTAACAAAATAGAATACACACTAAAAGACCTTACTATGGGCTCTTTTTAATTACTCTAAAAAAATGTAAAGTTTTTTACAAAAAACTGTTGACAAGAGTAAAAAGAAGTGCTATTATAATCAAGTCGTCGAAAGATGGCTGCTACGTCGGGGTACTTTTCTGAAGCTCTTCGGGAGTGAAGAAAAGTACAGAACGTAGAAAAAACAGTTGACAACATCCTTGCGATGTAGTAAACTATGCAAGTCGTCGGTAGACGGCAAGGAACCTTGAGAACTGAATAACAAACCAAATGAATGTGCGGGTCAGTCCCTTTTGGGACGGACCTAACGAAGTCAAAAAATTTCTGAACAACAAGAAGAGCCGAATCGGCTTTCTGTAAGTTATTATGGAGAGTTTGATCCTGGCTCAGGACGAACGCTGGCGGCGTGCCTAAC